>JAFRFM010000002.1 GCA_017434345.1 Candidatus Saccharimonadota bacterium | reverse complement strand
GCCAGTAAAAGCGTATAGCTAAACCGCTTCGCCACCTTTCCTTGCTTCTACAGGTGTGCTATAATAGCACCATGTTAGACGTTAATTATATTCGCAATCACTTAAAGGAGGTAAAACACTCTACCGAGGCTAAAGGTTATGATGTAGATATCGACCATGTCCTGAGCCTTGATGACGAGCGTAAGGAACTCCTACAAAAGGTTGAAACCCTTCGCACCGAAAGAAATAATATCGCTAAGCAGATGAAAAATGGCAAGCCCGACCCTCAGCTTATCGAAAAGGGTAAAGCCCTAAAGGTCGAACTTTCCGAGCTAGAGAAAAATCTCTCCGAGTTAGAGAAAGATTTTGGAACAAAGCTTCGCGAAATTCCGAATGTTATTATGCCAGACGTCCCTCTCGGCGGGGAAGAGGATTCCGTAGAGATTAAAAAATGGGGCGAGCAGAAAAAAGACGGGGTTGATCACCTCGATTATGCTACGGAAAGAGGCTGGGTTGATTTCGAACGCGGCGCGAAAGTTGCCGGCGCAAAATTCTACTACCTAAAAAACGAACTCGCCCTCCTCGAAAATGCCTTACTACAATTCGGTATTAAAAAGGTTATCGAACACGGCTTTAATTATATGACAGTCCCCGACATCGTCTCTACGAAAGTCCTAGAAGGTACCGGTTTCGCCCCTAGAAGCAGTAAACAGAGCGATGAATACTTTGTTGAAGGCGAAGACCTTGCACTTATCGCTACCGCTGAGATGCCGATTACCGGCTATCACATGAACGAAATCTTAGACTATAAAGATTTACCACTATTCTACGCCGGCTATTCCGCCTGTTTTAGAAAAGAAGCTGGCACTTATGGTAAATTCACTCGTGGTCTCTTCCGTGTCCATCAATTCAACAAACTAGAGATGTATGCCTTCTGTTTGCCGGAAGATAGTGAAAAAATCCACCAAAAAATCCTCGGCATCGAAGAGGAAATTCTTCAAGAATTGGAAATTCCGTATCATATCGTCAATATCGCCGCCGGAGACCTTGGCGCTCCTGCCGCTAAGAAGTACGATATTGAATTTTGGTCGCCAGTCGATCAAAAATACCGTGAAATCACCTCTTGTAGCAACTGTACCGATTTCCAGGCGCGTAATCTTAATATTCGCGTCCGAGATAAAGACGGTAACGTTCGCATCGCACATACCTTAAACGGAACCGCCATTCCTTTTGCTAGGATGCTCATGGTTATTATCGAAAATTACGCCAAAAAAGGCGGAAAATTAGAAATTCCAAAGATACTACAACCTTATCTCGATAATAAAACCGAACTTTAGCCTTTTTATGCTATAATGGAGTAAAGGAGTTTTTATGATAGAAAAAATTGAAATCAGTGGAAGTAATTATAAGCCTACCGATAGCTTCCGGAAATACGCCTCTAAGCGTATTGGGAAATTGGACCGCTATCTTCCTAAAGGTTATAAAAAAGACGTTATCGCTAAAATCGTCGTCACCGAGGTGGACCGTACTCACGGCAATAAATATGAAATTTCCGCTGCTATGGAAATTCCTGGCGGTAAAGTTATTGCCGCAAAAGATGAATCATCAAACGTTTTTGCCGGAATTGATATCATTGAGGCAAAATTAATGGGGCAGATTCGCCGCTTTAAGTTAGAAGTTACCCCTCATCTCCGTAAAAACGTTTTTAAGAAAATTTTCAAACGAGGTTAAATTATGTCAGATAAAATGCCGGAAAAGTCCGAAAAGGCTGTTAAAGTTGTCAAAAAAACAAAGAAAGAAAAAGCTCCTACTGATAAACTTGCCGATAAAACTCTCACTACTAAATTCTTACAAGGTATTTTTGGTGACGCACAAAAGAAAACCCTAAAACGTATCTATAAACGCGTTCTTGAGATTAATAAACTCGAACCTAAATATCAGAAAATGTCCGAAGACGAGCTAAAAGAACAGACTGAAGTCCTTAAAACTCGTCTCACCGATTTAATCAAGAAAGAAGAGGGAAAGCTAGCTCTTAAAAAATCTAAAGACGAAAAGTCTAAAGATAAGAAAGCTAAGAAAAAAGTCTCCGAAGAGAAATCTGGCGCTGCTTTGGAGAAAGCCCTAAACGAAATCCTGCCCGACGCCTTCGCCCTCGTCCGCGAATCTACGAATCGTGTCCTCGGTATGCGCCATTACGACGTACAGATGGTCGGCGGTATCGCGCTCCACGAAGGTAACGTTGCCGAAATGAAGACCGGTGAAGGTAAAACCCTCGTCGCCCTTCTCCCTGCTTACCTTAACTCGCTTTCCGGTCGCGGCGTTCATGTTATCACCGTTAATGATTACCTCGCTCAACGCGATATGGGTTGGAACGGTCCAGTATATGACTTCCTAGGCATTTCCGTTTCCGTCATCATTAATCAAGCATCATACATCTACGACCCCGAATACGTTAACGAAGAACACGAGGACGAACGCTTCCGCCATCTTAAACCTTGTACGAGGAAAGAAGCCTACGCGGCTGACGTTACCTATGGCACAAACAACGAATTCGGTTTTGACTACCTTCGCGATAATATGGTCTCCGAGGCACAATTCCTTCGCCAGCGCGAATTAAACTTCGCTATTATAGCCGAGGTCGACTCAATTCTTATTGATGAAGCCCGTACTCCGCTTATGATCTCCGCTCCAGCCGGAGATAACCCGGAGTCCTATTATCAATTTGCAAAAATTGCCGCGAAACTCGGCCCAGACGACTATGTCGAAGATGAAAAACACCGCTCCGTCACTCTCTCTGATGCTGGAGTTGACAAAGTTCAGAAATTATTACATATTGATAATCTCTACTCTGTAGATAACACTCGCCTTGTCTATCACATGGACCAGGCTCTACGCGCCCAAGTCCTCTTCAAACGTGATAAGGACTATGTTGTCACTAATTCTGGCGAAGTTATTATTGTCGACGAGCATACTGGCCGCCTTATGCAGGGCCGCCGTTATAATGAAGGCCTACATCAGGCCATCGAAGCTAAAGAAGGCGTCCAGGTCAAACAGGAAAGCATGACTTTGGCGACGATTTCTTTCCAGAATTACTTCCGTCTCTATCGTAAACTTTCCGGTATGACCGGTACTGCCTTTACTGAAGCCGAAGAATTCCAACAAATCTACGCCCTCGACGTCATCCAAATCCCGCCAAACCGTAAAATTGCCCGTATCGACAAAGATGACCTAATCTACCGCACCGAAGATGGTAAGCTTCGCGCTATCGTAAAAGAGGTTAAAAAATATCACGAAAAAGGCCAGCCAGTCCTCATCGGTTCCGCCTCCATCGTTAAAAACGAACTCATCGCTAAATATCTTGATGAAGCAAAAATCCCTTATCAAATTCTCAACGCTAAAAATAACGAACACGAAGCCGCGATTATCGCTAAAGCCGGCGAGAAAGGCGCAGTCACCCTCGCGACTAACATGGCAGGACGTGGAACAGATATTAAACTCTCTGATGAAGTTAAAAAACTCGGTGGTCTAGTCGTCATCGGCTCCGAACGTCATGATTCGCGCCGTGTTGATAATCAGCTCCGCGGACGTGGCGGACGTCAAGGTGATCCCGGCACAACACAATTCTTCGTCTCCTGTGAGGACGACCTTATGCGCATCTTCCAGGGCGAACGTATCGCTCGCATTATGTCGCACCTCGGCGTTGATGATGATATGCCGATACAAACAAAATCCGTCTCAAAAACCCTAGAAACCGCCCAGAAACGCATCGAAGGTTTTAACTTCGACTCTCGTAAAAATGTCGTCCAATATGATAACGTCATTAACCGCCACCGTAAAGTCGTCTATGGTATGCGTCGTAAAATTCTCGATGGCGAAAACATCAAAGACGAAATTGACCGCCTAATGGAAACCGCTACGAAGGACCTTACGCAATTCAGCTCCCGCATCAATAAGAACTTTAAAAAAGAATTTACCTCCGTATTTAATCTCGATGAAGACCTCGTAGATTCTATCGGTATTATGCGCAAAGAAAAAGACCGCGCTCGTCTCGCTCTTATCGCCGTGAAAGAGGCCTACGCCGACAAAGAGGCCGAATTCGGACCGGACGTCATGCGTAAAATCGAACGCGAAGTTTATCTTAAGGTTCTTGACACGCTCTGGATGCAACACCTCGAGAATATGCAGCATCTCCGCGAGGGCATTCACTGGCGCAGCGTCGGGCAGCGCGATCCGCTAGTAGAATACCGTAGCGAGTCACAAAAGCTATTTGACGGCCTACAAAAAACTCTCCGCGAGGAAGTTCTAAAAATTCTTCTCAACCTTACTAAACAAGAGGCCGCCGAAACCGACGTCATGGACGGCGAAGAATACGACTCCGAACTCACTAAGATGGCCGACTCCGCTACCGAAAAGGGTGTTAATGAAATTTCCGCCGGCGAGAAAAACCTTGATGACGAGTTCAAGAAATCCGCGCCTAAAAAATCCGTTTCTAAAAAATCTAGCACCAAGAAGAAAACTACAAAGAAAAAATCTAAAAAGAAAACCAGTAAGAAACGTAAGAAGTAATTTATGCGCCACTCCGTCAGCCAAGTTACCCTAAAAAATGGCGCAAAGGGTCTGCTTATCGACATCCCCAACGCTAGCGTTATGAATATGCGAGTTGAATTTCGCGCTGGTCTTCGCTATGCTAAAAAACCAGAAGTCTATGAAATTGCCCACGTCGTCGAGCATCTCAGTTTTGGTGCAAATGCAAAGTACAAAAATGAACAAGATTACGAAGCAGATTTCACTAAAAATGGAGCATATCATAACGCTTGGACCTCAGATTTCGATGTCTGTTACGAAGCGGAGTGTGCTGACTTCGAATGGGAAAGAGTTCTAGATTTAGAACGTATCGCTATTACCTCCCCTCGCTTTAACGAGGAAGAACTAAAGAGCGAAAAAGGGAACGTCCGCGCTGAACTTACCGGCTACATGAACGATTACGCGCGCCTTCTCTGGCCAAAATTACAGACCGCTATTGGCGAAAACACACCTAACCTTAAAGAACGTTTATCGACCATCTCTAACATTGAACTAAAAGATATCAGAGAACACTACCGCCGTACTCATACTGCGAATAATATGCGCTTCGTAATTGCCGGCCGACTTAAACATCGCCGCCATAAAATTACTAAGCTCTTAGAAGAGTGGCAATTAAAAGAAGGTGAGAGATTCGAAGTCCCACTCGACGAGCTACATTCTTCCGACGCCGTCCTCATCCGTAGAAAAGACGCGAGTAATATTACCTTTGGCTTCTGTTTTGTTACTCCCCGTCGCTTATCTGCCATCGAAATTCGCACTATGGACTGTTTAAATCATATTCTCAATGGTACTATGAATAGCCGTATCTTTGGTCAGGCTAGAAAACGCGGCCTGGTCTATAGTATCGGCAGTTCAACTTCGAATAGTGCTAGAAACGCCTCTTGGGACTTTGATGGCGAAGTAAATCTTGAAAATGCCGAGCCACTTTTCGACCTAATTCAGACCGAGCTAGTAAAAGTTCTGAACGGGGAAATTAGCGAGAAGGAAATCGATGCCGCAAAATCTTACGCCCTCGGCCGTTATCAGATGGGCGCTCAAACCGTTAGCCAAATTTCCGACTACTATTCCGAAAATTACTTCCTAAACGATGACATCGAAAATTACAATATCGTCCCAGATATCATTAAAAATATTGATAAAACCGCCATTGTCGATCTCGCCCGCGAATTTGCCGGCTCCGGTATTCGCGGCTTTGTCGCTGTCGGCTCCTGCGAAAAGGCTATCATTACCAACTTATCTAATAAACTCCACCTTTAAATATGGTATAATGGGCGTATGAAGATAGCGATTTTAGGTTACGGAGTAGAGGGAAAAAGCATTGAAAAATACTTTAAAAATGACGATATTACCATTTTTAACGATTTTACTAAAGATGACATCGCGAGCTATAAACTCGATACTTTCGATCTCGTCTTTCGCAGTCCTAGCGTTAGCCCACATTTTAAAAAATTAACAAAAAATAACGGTAAAAATTGGACTTCCGCGACCGAATATTTCTTCAAAAACTGTCCCGCTAAAATTATCGGCGTAACTGGTACAAAAGGCAAGGGAACTGTCTGCTCTATGACTACTTCTCTGTTAAAATCTCTCGGTTTTGCTGTGCATTTAGTCGGTAATATCGGTATTCCCGCCCTAGACATCCTAGATAAAGTCCAAGCTACCGATGTAGTTGTTTATGAAATGTCTAGTTTCCAGCTTTGGGATTTAAAAAAATCTCCGAGTATTGCCGGAATCTTACGCATCGAGCCGGATCATTTAGATATTCATAAAGATTACGCCGACTACCTTTCCGCAAAATCACACATCACAAAATATCAGAAAGCAAATGATTTCTGTGTAGCTTATCTAGACGACCATAAGTCCATCAATATCGCTAGGCAATCTAAGGGTACTGTCCTTACTTACCCGGTAGGAATATCTAAAGTTCTCTTATCTCTACTCAATTCTTTAACTGTCCCAGGATATCATAACCGTGAAAATCTCGAAGCGGCGCTCCTCCTTACATATGCCTACTATCAATCAACCCACCCCGAAGAGTTTGGCTCAGAGGAAGATTTCTTCAAAAAACACCAGAAAAAACTCAAAGAAGGCATCGAAAACTATCATAGTCTCCCCCACCGCATCGAATTTGTTCGCGAACTAAACTCCGTAAAATATTACGACGATAATTACTCCTCTGCCTATCCCGCCCTAGACGTAGCAATTTCCGCCTTCGAAGAATACCCGACCATCCTTATCGCCGGAGGGAAAGACCGCGGCCTAGATTTATCGGAAATGAAAACTCGTATCTTTTCCGCTCCGAACATTAAAAAGACTATTCTTATCGGCGAAACTAAAAAAGCTTTGAGCACACGCGAAAATCCCCGTTCATACCTACTCGCCGAAACGCTTGACGAAGCCGTAAATGCCGCTAGGGAAATCGCAGAAAATTTCGCTACCGAAAAATCACCAGCTATCGTCCTGATGTCCCCCGGAGCCGCTTCTTTCGATATGTTTAAAAACTTCGAAGAGCGCGGTCAAAAGTTTCAAGAATTAGTCAAGAGGCTAAAATAAATGTTTAAATTCCTAGACTACGATTTTAACCCAGAAAACTTTATCGCCATTTTTCGCTATACTTTTACAGATAACGATATTATTTTTTCAGAAACTGTTAAATTCGCAAAAACTGAAAATATTATCGACTACGACCTACTAGATCGCGCCTTATTTTTAAGTTTTATCCTAATTGGAACTTCTTATTATAAAACTCACCCATCTCGAGAAGTCATATTAGAACATAAAATAGACAAATATCAAGCAAACTTCTTCGACAAAGTCTATCAAGAAGGCCTTTCTCAATTCGCCTATGAAAATCATCTAAAAAGAGCTGATTTAGCTCATTTCGCCCCAAATTCTCCAGACGAATCTGACCCTATCCCCTTAAATCCTGCGGACTATTCCGGAATTCTTAGTCTCCAATCTGGCGGCAAAGATTCACTCCTTACTGCGGAACTTATCGCCAACACCGACCACTCTTTCCTCTATTGCGGCAATATTAACAGTCACCCGAGTATATTAGATAATCTTAACGCTAATTGTCAAATAATCACCCGTCATCTAGACCTCGAAGATCTCCAGAAATCCAGTGGTCTTAATGGTCATGTTCCCGTTACCTACATCCTCGCCTCATTCGCTATCGTCCAGGCCATTTTAAATCACCAATCTTCCGTCTTTCTCAGTGTCGGACACGAGGGCGACGAACCACACAGCTATATTGACGGCCTACCGGTTAATCATCAATGGTCTAAAACTTGGGAGGCAGAACAACTTCTAAAAGATTATGTCCATCGTTATATCTCTAAAGATTTCGTTATCGGCTCGCCTCTCCGTCAATACTCCGAACTAAAAATCGCCGAACTTTTCGTTGAAAAATGTTGGCAGAAATACGGACATAAATTCAGTTCTTGTAATATCGCAAATTATCGCCAGGGAACCGACAACCATAATCTGAAGTGGTGTGGAAACTGCGCAAAATGTGCTAATTCATATCTACTATTTGCGCCATTCTTAGAGCGTACAGAGCTAGATAGCCTTTTTGATAACTCTTCACTTTTTGAAAATAATAATCTCTTTGATGATTTTAAAGGTCTACTCGGAATTGACAATCACCTTAAACCTTTTGAATGTGTTGGCGAAGTCGATGAACTACGCAAGGCTTATTCGATGAAGAATAAAGATTATCCAAATCTACCGTTTAAGGTCCCTAACTCAGATTTCGACTACCAAAAATTAAATACATCACAGGACTTAAACTATGCAAAATAAAAAACGTATCGAAGAATTATCTAAAGATTTAAATCTAGCCTGGAATAAGCTCAACATTGACGATAAAATAGTGGAAATTAATAAGCTAGAGGAAGAAGTTGCTGACCCGGACCTCTGGCACAACCCCGAAAACGCAAAAAATAAACACGAGGCCCTTTCTAGATTATCAAAGGAAACCGAAGACTGGGTTATTCTACGCGGGCAAATTGAAGATATTAGAGAGCTTCTCGAACTGGACGAAGACGACCTTGCTTCAGAAATTGAAAATCAAATTTCCGCCCTAGAAAAAACCCTAGAAGACCTAAAAAAGGCTCTACGTTTCAACGGCCCATACGATAAAGACAACGCGATTTTGCGTATTACTTCCGGAGCTGGTGGCACCGAAGCTATGGACTGGGCGGGAATGTTAGAGCGAATGTATCTACGTTTCGCCGAAAAGAATGACTTTAAAGTCTCCTGTTTGGAACGCACATCCGGAGAGGAAGCCGGAATAAAAACCGCAGTCTATGAAATTAGTGGTACGAATGCCTACGGTCAGCTAAAATCCGAACACGGCGTCCATCGCCTCGTGCGCCTTAGCCCCTTTAACGCTGATAACCTTAGGCAAACTTCTTTTGCCTTAGTTGAAATCTTACCAGTTATCGACAACGACACCGAAGTTAAGATAGACGACAAAGATTTACGTATCGACACCTACCACTCTGGCGGACATGGTGGGCAATCTGTTAATACTACAAATTCCGCTATCCGAATCACATACTTACCTACTAATACCGTAGTCGCCATCCAAAACGAACGTTCTCAACTACAGAATAAAGAAAAAGCTATGGAAATTTTACGCGGAAAACTAGCCCAAATGCAACTAGAACAGAAAGCCGAAAGTATAGATAAATTACGCGCCGGCGAATCGGCATCCTGGGGACAACAGATTCGTAACTATGTTATGCAACCCTATAAACTCGTCAAGGATACTCGTACAAAGCACGAAGAAACTGACGTTGATGCCGTATTAGACGGAAAAATCAATAATTTTATCGACGCCTATCTAGATTTAAACGCTTAACTATTGCCTACCCAAAAAACTTATGTTATTATGAAAATATGATATTACTCGATCGTGTCACTAAATTCTATCCCGGAGATAGTCGTCCAGCTCTTGACCATGTTTCTCTACATATCGAGCCTAATGAATTTGTATTTCTCGTTGGTAAATCTGGCGCCGGAAAATCTACTCTTATGAAAATGATTACAAAGGAAGAATCTCCTGATAAGGGTAAGATTATTATCGGTGGTATCGACTTAGATTATGTTAAGCGCCGTTACGTCCCGCACTATCGTAGGCGCCTCGGTGTAGTTTTTCAGGATTTTAAGCTTCTTCCTGGCCGTACTGTCTATGAAAATGTTGCTTTTGCCCTAGAAATTGCCGGCATGAGTAACGCCGAGATTGAAAAAACCGTTCCGAAGGTCCTCGACCTAGTCGGTCTTGCCGGGAAAGAGAAAAAGTTCCCGGACAATCTCTCTGGCGGCGAACAACAGCGCGTCTCTATCGCTAGAAGCGTCGCAAGACAGCCTAAGATTCTTATCGCCGATGAGCCTTCCGCTAACCTTGACACCCTAACGACGAAAGAAATCGTTGACCTTCTTCAAAAAATCAACGATTTTGGCACTACAGTCCTAGTTACAACTCACGATGAAAATATCGTAAATCACTTACACCGCCGCGTAGTGACAATGAAAGACGGCAAAATCGTTAGCGACCAGAAAAATAACGGTGTCTATCGCCTCGATAAAATCGCCGACCGCGACCTCTATACTCCGGCAAACTACGGTTTTAATATCCAAACTCCTCGTACTCGTATTAACCCGACCGCCGCATTTCAGAAAACCGCAACCGCCGCGGCACATACCGCTACCGCAGCAAAAAACGCCGCTACGAATACTGCCGAACGTATTATTCATCCTACTGCTCGTCCTACCCCTCGTCGCAATATCGATAATACCCAAAATCTTAATCTAGTCGTTGACAGTACTAAATTAAAACCTACCCCTACCTTGAAAGCCCGCCCACGTAAATTTCGCTCCGGTCGTAAAGTAATCTAAAAATAAAAGAGTTATATGGCAAAAACACCAAAAGAAGTTAAAAATACTAAGAAAAATCTAAAAACCATGAGTAAAAATGGTCGTTCGCATAGAATGCGCACGACTAGACGCATAGTAAAATACGGAGCTATTAGTTTTACCCGTAATATCTGGCTATCTATCGCTGCGACCCTCGTTATGACTATCACCTTACTCATTTTATTCATTACCGTAGTCGCTAGCGCCGTCCTTAATGCTACTGCCGACTCTATCCGCGAACGTATTGACGTAACAATCTTCTTTGAACCAGGCACATCACAAGAGACCCTAGCCGAACTTTCAGAAATCGTCAAAACTGATGAAAATGTCAAAAGTCTAGAGGTATCTACCTCGGAACAAGAATACGCTAAGTTCCTCGAAGAAAGTGCGGATGACGAAAACCTCATGGAAACACTTAGCGACGAAAACATGAAAGACCTTATGATTAAAAGTATGCAATCTACCATGCGCATAAAGGTCCATGATATCGATAATGTCGGTAGTCTAAAAAATCTCGTCGAAACTAACGAAGAAATCCAAGCCCACCTCGACGACGAACGGCTTCCGACCTATGATGTTAATCATAGCGAGATACAAACTATCACCGACTGGGCAAATATCGCTAAAAATGCCGGTCTTATCCTCTCCTTCGTCTTTCTCGGCATTTCTATCTTAGTAATCTTTAATACTATTCGTATGGCCATCTACTCCCGCCGCGAAGAAATCTACATGATGAAACTTGTCGGCGCAGATAGCAACTTTATTAGAGGACCTTTCCTCGTTGAAGCACAGCTCTGTGGCGTAGTATCCGGTATCATTGCCGCCACTCTTGGCTACATCGGCTTCACTATAATCGCAAAACCAGTTGAAGACTACGGTATCAACATTACTAACATTAGAAATGTTATTGAATCGCAGTGGCTAATCGTTATTTATGCTATAACTATTGGTATCGGTATCCTTGTCGGCTCAATCTCCGCTAGATTAGCCATCCATCGCTATCTTATCAAAAAATAGCCATAAGCTATTTGCAAATTTTAAACACTTCTGCTATAATGAAAGTATGAAATCTTTAAAACAAACATTTCTTATCTCCTTATCACTTATAATTATC
>JAFRFM010000051.1 GCA_017434345.1 Candidatus Saccharimonadota bacterium | reverse complement strand
TTCCTAATCCTGCCAGTAACCAAATGCGCCACCTTACTCGCTTCTCAACGCCTCTACTGGGTCTTTCTTCGCGGCTCTTCCTGCCGGTATTAATCCTGCTACTACCGTTAATCCCATGCTAATTACAATCAATATTACAGCCTGAAGAATCGAGAAGTCGGCAATATTCTTAATCTCCGGATTAAATGCCTCTACGATAACATTAATTACCATACATAGCAACCAGGAAATCGCCACGCCAAACAATCCAGCCACGAATCCTTCTATAATTGTTTCTGCACGGAATACTCTCCTTACATCGCGTTTAGTCGCACCAATTGCTCTTAAGATACCGATTTCCTTAGTTCTTTCAAGTACCGAAATATAGGTAATAATACCAATCATTATCGAAGACACTACGAGCGAAATCGCCACGAACGCAATCAATACATACGAAATCATATTAATTACGGTCTTTATCGAATCAATCATAATTTGTGTCTGGTCCGCATAATGTACTTTTTTAGCCTCTTCTGCTTGATTATTGTAATTGTCTAAGAATGTCTTTACTTTTTTCTTATCATCCTCAGTCTTCGGATATATACTAATCATCAATGGATCATTAATATCATATTCACTTCCAGATTTTGCAATAACTTTCTCTACTAAATCGTGCGTATATCCTAGGAAATTACCAGTATCGCTCTTCGACTTCGCCTTTGCTACACCAACAATCTTCAACGTCTGACCGTTATCGTAAGTCTGATCGCCAACGGTTAATTTATAAGTCTTGTCTATAATATCATCAAAAGAGCTTGCCTCGTTATTAAATGTTAGTTCTTCACCCTTATTCACCTTATCTACAAACTTATCTAGCTCAGTCCTATCAAGGATGTTTAGCGCATAGGCCGTACTAACGCTCATTTTTCCATCATTATTCAATACTAAAAGCAATTCGTCTGCACCAGTCGGATATTTACCACTTAACATTTCAACATTCTTATCGCTTATTAGCTCGGTCATCGAAGTTTTAATGAAGTCTTCTTCAGAAACTTCCACCGTACTAACACCCTCTAGATTAACATCAGATAAACCACTCGGCGTTTTTGATTTCGGTTCGTCAATCGGGTTAACTCTTACTATTTTCCCATTCGCATCTTTATCATAAACGCTAACCTCTATACCATAATCATACTTTACTACTTCGGTATATTCCGATAACTCTTTCTTATGATTATCAATATATTCCTTAAGCGCTACGGTATCATTATGCCTAATCTGCTGTTGCTTTACGGCATTACTATTATCTTTTAAGTCATTCGTGAAAACTACATCCCCAGTTGCACTCGTATCTCTATTACCTTTAGCGGAAAATGCTACGCTAGATGAATCAATATAGACTCGCTGTACCGAAATCGCCGACGGTAGAGAGGCTTCAGTAATTAAATTGTTAGCATACTTATTTACGCCATTCGCAATTGCTAAAATTAGAGCAATACCGATAATACCAATCGAGCCAGCAATCGCCGTAATAATCGTCCTGCCGCGCTTCGTTACTAGATTATTCTTACTTAGCTTTAACGCGGTAAGCAAACTCATCGAGGTATATTTATCTCCGTTCTCCTTTTCTTCGGCCTCCTCACCATCAAATGGATTAGTATCATCCATGACCTTACCGTCTTTAACGGTAATAATCCTCGTAGAATATTCCTTAGCAAGCTCCGGGTTATGGGTCACCATTACGACTAATTTGTCTTTGGCGATCTCTTTTAATAACTCCATAATTTGTACGCTAGTCTTAGAGTCTAGCGCACCGGTCGGTTCATCGGCTAGAATAATATCTGGATTATTTACTAGCGCACGCGCAATCGCTACTCTCTGCATCTGTCCGCCGGATAACTGATTCGGCAACTTACGCATATGTTTCTCTAGACCAACTTTCTTTAACGCTTCCGCAGCCCTTTTCTTCCTTCCAGAGCTAGAAACACCAGATAGCGTCAAAGCTAGCTCTACGTTTGACAAAACCGTCTGATGAGAGATTAAGTTATAATTCTGAAATACGAAACCTACCCTATGATTACGATACGCATCCCAATCTCTACCTATAAAATCTTTGGTACTTACCCCGTCGATTATTAAATCGCCAGAAGTATAGTGGTCTAGGCCACCGAGAATATTAAGCATCGTAGTCTTACCAGACCCAGACGGACCAAGAATCGAAACGAACTCATTTCTTCTTAAATTCACCGACACCGAGTCAAGCGCTTTCAGCTCAATCTCATCGGTATAATATATTTTTGAGACTTTCTTTAGTTCTAACATACCCTCATTATAGCACCTATTTCACAAAAACACTATCTAGTTCATCATAAGTCACAAAATCACAATCGCTCAGTTTTTCAATTAGTTTTTCTAATCTTTTTTCTAATTTCTCCCCAGAATTCCATTTTACATACCAGGGAATTATCTTAAATTTATATAAATCCGTAAATTCCCATGGGTGAAAATATACGACAAAAAGCCCAGTTTCCTTTAATGCTCTTTTCGCTAAAAACTTATAAAACCAAAAGGGAAATAAATGTAGAGCTAACCAGAAAGTTGGAATTCGTAAAAACGTCGCTACCGAAGCCGGAATTTCCAAAATTCCATTTACCGTAAACGGCCCCCTCGATATTTTCGAATTATTATATCTTCCAGGAATAAACGCTGGATTCACGCTAGAATCATACTTATAACCACACCTTCTGAGCTCTTCATAATCTATCTTTCCCATCCTCGGCTGTCGCCAACCGACTACTTTTTTCTTGGTAACTTTTTCTAAAATCTTCTTCGCCTCTCCTATTTCACCATTCTTCCTTACAAAATGGTCAACTCCATGCGCCCCCACCTCGTGTCCATCAGCGATAATTTTCTCGACTAATTCAGGATTGTATTTTGCAAAATTACCAGTCACGAAAAATGTCGCTTTTACTTTCTTTTTCCTTAAAATCTTTAAGATTTTTCCTATCCCCTCACTCGATATTTTCACTCCCTCTTCCACGCTAATTTCCCCACCTCTCTCACGCGGCATATCAAACTCTTCAGTATCAAAACTTAGTAATACTTTTTTACACATTTATCCCTCTTGTTTCTTTCTTATCTATCACATATAACGGTCGGTTCTTTTTTTCAATATGCACGCGCGCAATATACGAAGCCATCACCGCTTGCGAAACCATCACTAGTCCAATCAAAAATGATATAAATACGCACATTACCGCTACCGCTCCCCAATCCAAATTCATCGGGTCACCCATTAAATACTGTTCTATTAGTACGAAAGTTCCAACCAGTAGGGAAACAACCATAATAAATACGCCTACATAGCCGAAAATTATCAACGGTGTCCTCGACATCGAGATAAAACTATCCCCCGCCAGCGCTATCAGCTTTCTAAAATCATATGTTCCACTTCCGTACATTCGCCCCTTTAAATCTACTAGCATATATTCCTGCGGATACCCTAACCAATCTATCAACCCTCGCGTAATTCTATGATGTTCGGTAAATCTATTATATTCGTCTGCCACCATTCTATCAATCAATCTAAAATCCATCGCCCCCGCCACGATATTTTTATTCCCTAAAAGGCGCATTATTTTGTAAAACAGCGCCGAACCTAACTTATGTTTAGTTTTATTCCTTCTTCTTACCGTCGTAACTATCCTCGCCCCATTTTCCCATTTTTCCAACATCTTCGGTATCGCTTCTACCGGATGTTGACCATCAGCGTCTATCATAATAATTGCATCTCCAGTCGCGTATTTAATTCCCGCCGCAAGCGCCATCTCTTTTCCAAAATTCCGTACAAAACTTATAATTTTCACATTCTCCGACCTATTAATCTCCGCACCTTTTATCACCATCAAAGTCCCGTCCGTAGAACCATCATTCACCAAAACAATCTCAAATTTATATTTATTGTTTAGCAATTCTAGTTCCGGCGTCAACTGTCCATCAAGAAATTTCTTCACGCCCCTCGCCTCATTAAAAAACGGAACAATTATTGACACCTTTTTCATGCTATAATAATTATAACATATGAAAAAGAAAATTCTCCCTACATTACTATACGGTATCCCAATAGTCTTTTTCATTGTCTCTTATTTTATCATTATCACCTCTGGTGAAGACATCTGGCAAGGCGCCCAGTCTAATATAGACATCATCGGTGATTCAATCGCCGCATTCAATCATTCCGTCCGCCTCGCAGATATGTTCGCTTGGGCTATTATTAATTTCTTTGATTATACCTATTCTTTCGGACCAGACACTATTTTACGCCTCTTCGACATCGCTCTGGCATTTTCTATTTTCTACATGGCAACTTATATCGTTTTACAACGTAAACCTCGCTTCGTCCTAAAAGATTCCGCCATCTTCTGCAGCATTTTCCTCCTAGTTTTTGCCACTTCTAATGGGCTTACGCTCTACGCCGGATTTTCAAAAATTCATAATTATCTTTTCATCACTTTCTTTTCTCTACTTTTCGGGATTTTCTATCTACGCGACTTATGGGGCAAAAAATCATCAGAAAATAAATTATTCCCGCTTTTCATGCTTATTCTCGGCTTTCTCTTCGGCTTTGCCTCGAACGTTACCGCAATAATCTTCATCCTATCTCTACCATTTTACGCATTATATTTGCATATTACACACCAGAAAATACCTTTTAAAACCTTCTTTACTTCTTGGCGTTTTGCCGGTGTAATCGGTATATTATTATCCATTATCTTAATGTATGTCATCGGCAACGGTCTCGGCGATTACGATACTAATCCAGTTTATCTTATCGTTTGCGATTATATTCCACTCCCCGAGCTGCTCGCCCATCCATTTGATTATGTCGGCAGGCTCATCTGGCATAATGTTTATAATTTTGGCCGTTTCCTCATTCCTTTTGTCGTTGCAATTATTCCTTTTGCTATATACTCAGGTATTCGTCACTATAAACCAAATTTCCATGTGCTAAAACCTCATAAAAATTATCTAGTCGCTTCGCTCATCTTTATCTTTATGCACATCTTCGCCTTATCACAAATCGTCTATCCTACCCGCCTAGTCCTCCCGGCTTACATCTTTGCCTGCTCCATCTTTATATTTATTTTTGATAAACTATTCTTTACCGAGAAACCTCTGTTCAACAAAAAATCTTTCATCGTTCTATCTAGTATTTTACTTATTCTAGCAATTGGAATTACCGCCATCCGCTCTTATTTTGCCATTTCTTACGTTTCCCGCATCAATCCCATCCTCGAAGAAATCAAAAACTCCGATTCCGATACCTACTGCGTAAATTTAAAAACCGCCACCGCCGAATATATCCCATATTTCCACTTCGGACAGGAAGATTTTCTCGTAGATTGGGCTATGCCTCAACAAATCTACGGTAAAACGATATATTATTGCGACTAGTAAGGGAAGCTTAAAGTCTTGTTTCATGCACACTATTTGACGAGCCAAGTAAAAAGGAAGTTCAGCTAGGAAAGCGAGTACGGAACTGTAATTCCGGCGCAGCTTTACCTAGCCGAACTTCCTTTTTACTTGCCGCGAGTCAACGGCGCATAAAACAAGACTTCAAGCTTCTCCTGCTAATATGCTATAATAGACACTATGAACGTAGTAATTGAAACTAAAGGTTTAAAGAAAACTTATGGCAAAAAATCTTCCGCTTTTCATGCTTTAAAAGGTATAGATTTAAAGATATACGAAGGCGAATCAGTAGCAATCGTCGGTAAATCCGGCTCTGGGAAATCGACCTTAATGCACCTTCTCGCTCTTCTCGACACCCCGACAAGCGGCAAGGTATACATTGATGGCAAAAATACTACCGATATGAGCAACAAGCAGCTAAACTCACTCCGTTCCGACCGTTTCGGCTTTGTTTTCCAGCAATTTTTCATGAATCCAAACGACACCGTTTACGAAAATGTCATGCTTCCGCTAAAAATCGCCAAAACTAAGTATTCCGAACGCAGGAAAAAGGTAGAAAATGCTCTAAAAATCGTCGATTTAAGCTCAAAAGCTAAAAATAAAGCTACCGACCTATCTGGCGGTCAAAAGCAACGCGTCTGTATCGCCCGTGCTATCGTAAATAATCCGGAAATCATCTTCGCCGACGAGCCTACCGGTAACCTCGACTCGGCTACCGGCGATAAAATTACCGATTTACTCTTCGATTTAAATCATAATCACGGCGTAACTTTAGTTCTTGTTACTCACGATGAAGATTTAGCGAAACTCTGTAATCGCATTATCCGCATCGCCGATGGTAAAATTATTGACGACTATGCCGTTAAAAAATCCGAACAAACTTCCGCCGAAAAACGTCACGAAAAAGTAGCCGCCGAAGTAAAAGCAAAGAATGAGGAGAAAAAGAAATAATGAACCTACTAGATATTATTAAATCCGCAAATCATAATCTTTTCCGTAGTAAAACCCGTACTTTCCTTACGATTTTAGCAATTTTCATCGGCTCTTTCACGATTATTCTTAATTCCGCAATTAACGCTGGGGTCAATTCCTACATCGATAGTCAAGTCGAAAACATCGGTGGCGACGATTACATCGAAATCGCCCCTACCGCGCTCTACGATCAACTCAGTTCTATGATGAGCAGCGATTCCGAGGTAAAGGAATACAAGCCGGATAAAAATTCCGGAGAAACCGCCTATATCACTAACGAAGATTTAGCAAAAATCCGTGAAATCGACGGCATTAAAAAGATTACACCATATCACAATGTTACCGCCGAATATATCGAAAGTAACCTTAATGACAAAAAATTTAGCGTTCTCTTCCGCATTTTTGCCGACAGCAGCCTCCATGCCGATATGCTCACCGGTACTCAGCCAAGTTCCGATGATAATAAACCAGAAATCATGCTAAATCCTAGCTATGTCGAAGCTCTCGGCTTTTCTTCCGCTGAAGACGCCGTTGGCAAAACCGTAAAATTCGGAATTAAACAAACTGCAAAGTGCTATATCACTCCGGACAATTGTATCGCCACTACCGAAGCTACTATCACCGGTGTTCAAGCAAACGGCGTCCTATCTACCGGAAATATGCTAGGCATTAATCAAGCTCTAAGCGACGACATCTATGACCTTATGACGGTAGATACTCCGGACAACATAAAAGACCGCACCATGTTCGCGACCGGTACTATCGACCCGGATAAAATCGACAATATCCGTTCCGAACTTAAAAAACTCGGTTATACCGTTACCACTATAAAGGACGAAGTCGGTCTCATTCGCACCTTCTTCGACGTCATTCTTGTCGTATTTAATATCTTCGGAGTTATTGCTCTTCTTGCTGCCGCCATTGGTATTATTAATACACTATTTATGTCCGTCCAGGAGCGTACTCGTGAAATCGGTCTCGAAAAAGCCCTCGGCATGAGTAAAGGTAAAATCTTCCTTAGTTTCTCCATCGAAGCCATCTTGCTTGGCTTCTGGGGCTCAGTCGTTGGGATTATCTTTAGTATGATTATCGGTTACATCGGAAACACTATCGCACATAACAGTTTCCTCGCCGACTTCCCAACCTTTAACCTAGTAAAATTTGATCCATTAACTATGTTAACCATCGTCCTGGTTATTATGCTAATCGCCTTCCTCGCCGGCACACTCCCCGCTCGCAAGGCCTCTAAGAAAAATCCTATTGACGCCCTCCGCTACGAATAATATGAAACGCTTCGAAACTATCTCTATTCCTGTAAAAATCGATAAACTCGTCCCCGGCGGGCAGGGAATTGGCACCTTGCCAGATGGCATTAAGGGCTTCTTCTGGAACGCTCTCCCAGAAGAAACCGTCACAAAATTTCAAGTCACTAAGAGAAAATCCAAGTATTTTGAGGCTGTCGCCCTAGAGATCACCAACCCATCTCCGCACCGTATCGCCCCTCTTGATAATTGCTACCTCTCAACTTCTCCTTGGCAAATCATGGACTACGACTACGAGCTTGCCCAAAAATCCGCCCTCCTCACCGAACAATTCCGCCAATCCCATCTTGTTGCGATAACTACAAACGAAGCTCTTGGACGCGATACAGAGTTGCCTTGTGAAGCCCGCTACGCTCGCGCCTGTCTTCACGGGGCGAACTCGCTGTGCGTCGAGCTTCGGCACACACGCTTCACAAAGCAACTTCACATCGCTTCCGACAACAACGCGTTGCACTATCGCAACAAGATGGAATATGCGCTCTATTGGGATATTGAGCAGACACGTATTCGCCTTGCTTTTCACGCTCGTGGTTCCCATCGTAAAATTCCGATAGAAAACTCTAGTATCGAATGTCCTGAAATCTTAGCAAAAGCTAAAGAAATTATAGCAGACTTGAATAGTCGTCACGAAGAAGCTCGCAAATACCAGTCTCTCTTACTCCGTTGTAATCAAAACGGCGAAGTTTCTGGTGGTCTTTTTGAGAATCACAAACCACACCCAACCTTCAGAAATCTCACCGACAAAATCCTCGGCATAGAATACTCCTACTCCCCGAACGGCTTTTTCCAAATTAATCTCCCAGTTTATGAAATGGCTCTAGGGGAGATTAAAAAGCATATTCATACCGAAAAAGTCCTCGATTTATATGCCGGTGTCGGTACTATCGGCCTTTCTATTGCAAACGATAAAGACCTTACCCTTGTCGAAGTCAATAAAGATGCTTATACCGAACTAGAAAAGAACGCGAGCAAGTATAGCTCCGCAAAAACCGTTCTCGCAAAGTCCGAAGAAGCTCTTGATTTTATTACTAATGACGAAACTGTCATCGTTGATCCACCTCGCGCCGGCTGCGATAAAAAATTATTAGATAAAATCTTAGAAGTTGCTCCTCCAACAGTCATTTACCTCTCCTGTAACCCCGCCACTCAAGCTCGCGATCTCTCTATTTTATCAGAAAAATATCAAATTAAATCTATCACCCCGTTTAACTTTTTCCCTCGCACCCCACACCTAGAAAATCTCGTCATTTTAGAGGTAAAATAAACAAAATATAATTCTTGTGCTATAATAGTAATATCTTGCTATACTTCGGTCACTGGCAATGAGAAAATTATTTAGCTGTTAGTATCGTCA
>JAFRFM010000050.1 GCA_017434345.1 Candidatus Saccharimonadota bacterium | reverse complement strand
ATAGTCGTCTAGTTGAGAAATACCGACAGACGGTTCGTCAGAGCAGGTGCTTAGAACACCAGAAATTGCGTCGTGTTCAGCTTCGCTAACCCAGAGGTGATATTTATATTTTACGGAGACTTGGCGAGCGACGTATTGGCAGCGGAAAGACTTATTCGGCGGGAGCCAAGTGGCGGCATCGCCGTCAGATTTCTGCTGATTAGCGCTAGAATCGGCGGCGATAAGATTGAGTGGATCGGTAGCGATATTGTAACGCGTATCTTTATCCATATACTGCGCGCCTTTTTGCCAGGCGTCGGAAAGCGCGACAATGTGGTCGATTTGAATATTTTTGCTAAAATCAGACTTCTCTTTTGCGACAAAATTTGCGCCAGTATAAGGCTCAGTAAAACTGCCAGCGACAACGTCGCAACCGTCCATCTTTGCAGTATCGCCGACTTCGCGCTTAATGATAATCTGGCGGAGCGAGCAACCGTCAATGTTCGGCCAGCCATTATAAAACTCAGTGCGAGCATAGCCGGTTTTCGGGGCGCGGCCCTTGACTTCTAATTTTTCTAAAATTGCGGAGGCGGTAGGGACACCTTCAGTTTCGGATGGCACCGACGGGGCGGCCTGCGACTCGTAGTTGTCGGGATTTACAACGAGCCAAATGCCGATACCGGTTAGAATGGCGAGAAAACCGAGTACGCGGCGGAGGCGGTAGTTTTTAGAATGTACCATACTGGCAATATAACATGAAAAAGGTCACCCCGCAAGGGCGACCTTTGTGGATGGAAAGATTGTATTAACCAATCTTTCCCTGGTTTGTGAGATTTCGACCCAGATATACTGTTTTACATCCACTACCGTGAAGCAGTATTCCTTGTTGTAGTAGGTCGAGACCGTGGTGTGGCCGTTTTCGACGGCTCCGCCCTCGGCCCAGACAACGAGACCGTATTCGCCGATGTTAGGGTTAATCCCAACATAATGGCGTTCCCGTTCGAGCTTATCGACAATGTTCGGATATCCAGCCTCGGCCAGGAATTGCACCCAACGTTTCGCGTCGAAGCGTTCTCTAGAGCACCTCTGCGGCCAGTGGCCGGTGTACTCGAAAATCTTCCAGGCGCAGTAACTTGTTGCATATTTTACGACGAAGTTGCTCTGGTCGGTAATCAGATTGTCTGGATATTCTCGCCAATTGGCGAAGCCCGAATCTGAATATGGCCACGGGTAGGTGTTCAGAGAATACTCACCATGAAGATACCTGACCGAACGGTCAATCCACTCTCGCGAAAGATAAAAATCGCGAGCCATGGTCCGATAACAAAACCGGTTCCAGAGCCGGGAGACTCGGTTCGGGTTCCAACAGGCGCAAGACTTTCGCGCGTGCTTGTTGGCCTTTTCTAAGTTCAGATAGCGAGCCATGATTTCCGCCCCCTTTCCTCAAAATTAAAAATCTTGCAACCACCGCCGTTTTCGAGCTTTTCGAGAGCGCGTTCATAGAGGTACGCAGTCTTTGGCTCGGTTTCGGCGGGCTTTGCCTTCTCGGACGGCTTGTTCTCCGCGGGTCCATACGGGTCCGTTGTTCGAGCGTGCTTCGTCGGGATAGTGATACTCGACTTGCCGTGAAAATATAAGTCGATGTATGAGTTATTTAAAAACTCGTCATCCTCGGACTTAATTACACCCTTGACATGCTCCGTATGATACGGCGGGATTCGGCCGCTGATGTGCCAGAGCTGGTCGGCGAGCAAGATAAGTGAATACCAAATCACCCTCCGGTTGCCGTCCCTCCCGACCGGTGCAATCGGCATAATTGCGAACCAACCGACGAGGATGCTTATCGCTTCAAGTACGGCCGCAAGTTTGCCGAGATGCCGATATTTCGCCTGAAGCAGTCCGGCCTGAGAGCAAGGATTAATTACATATTCCTTGCGCTCGATTTCCGGATTAAGATGGCGAAATACCTTGTCTCCGACGGAAATCGAATAACATAAGTTTTCGTTTTCCGGCTTCAACATTACTTCGAGCTGCTTAGCCGCTTTTTTCGGGTCCCATCCGAAAGGCGAAAACTTCAATAACACCGTGTTACCGAAGTTTAAGTTCCGGATTTGCCGAAAAGCGTTGTCCGGCTGGTTCATCATCCCGGCGATATAAAATCTCCAGATTTTAATGCCAGGCTTGTGGTGCAAGACCACAATATTCATCTTGCCGGCGTGGCAAAGTCTAAAAATTAGACATGTTGCCACGTTTACCAACCAAGCTACGAGTAGCGTATGATTGGCGATTTGCGAGTAAGCCGTTTGCAATATTGCCATAGTTACCCCTCCTTGTCCAGATTGTCAGTCTCAAAAACCATTTATTTTTTAAGTTGCGAGACTGAAACACAGTGCTACACTTATATTATATCACTAAATGCGCATAAAGTCAATGCTAAACCTGTGGAAAACTAATAAAAACGCTATATATAGCGTATGAAAGTATTGACAGACACTATATATAGCGTTTATAATCATAAGCAGGAAGAAAATGAAAAGGAAAAAACTATGAAAAATATTATTTACTTTACACCTGACGATGCAACAAAATTCGATTTTGAGCGTTTTGAAAAATCCATAAATTCTTACGCAGATGTGCCGGCGAAAGATATCAAAAAAGCCTTAAAGGAAGAAAATAAGTACGAAAATATGCATGTGAGTGTACTTGTGAAGATTGGTGCGGAGCTGATTGAGAAATTTGGTGGAGAGAAAGCGGCGAAGAAGTATTATGTTGACCATGAACAATATTTTGGCGAGAAGTTTGAGCGCTTGCGCAGAATAACTGGCTACCTAGTCGGGACTTTAGATAGGTGGAACGATGGGAAGAAAGCTGAGGAAGCTGCTCGCGTAAAACATTGCGTAAATTCGAGCATTGATGACGCAGAAAGAGCGACTAGGCTCGAAATGCAGGCGATGGAACAGAACATTGCTTATGCTAGATAAGAGCACTAGCGTTTTTTAGAACTAGGACGCTTATGGTTAGAAGTATTTCGTTTATGGTTTAACGACTTACTGCATATGGTAAAGATTGCCACGAGCGCTATAATTCCCCAAACTGCCTGCAGGGCGAAAGAGAACCAAGCGTCCTTCGGGAGGAGTGCGATGGCCATAAGTAGTGATGCGATTAAATTAAGGAGTTGGTAAGTTAAACCTGGTTTGATTTTATTAGTCGATAATAATAGGTAGGCGACGACTACCATAATT
>JAFRFM010000049.1 GCA_017434345.1 Candidatus Saccharimonadota bacterium | reverse complement strand
TCGACCGTCGGCCACCCTGGATAAAACTCTTCTCTAGAATATCCCGTCTTCGGCGCTCGCCCCTTTACCTCTAGCTTCTCTAAAATCTCTACTGCGAGCGGCGCCCCCTCGGATGCCTCCGTTATCGCTTCCGCCGAATAATCTATCTTCGTCTCATAGCTCTCTGGATTCAAAAACAGCCACAGCCCGGTCATAACAAAAGCTAAATCCGTTACTAAAATTCTTCGCCATCTAAATTTTATTTTCATTACAGCCCCTATAACTAAATTTTCGCCTCGCTTTCATGCTTTCATTTTAACATAATTTAACCATCTTCCACCGCCTAAGTTCGGAAAAATGTAAAAAATCACACTTTTTCCGCCGAAAAAATGTAAAAAATCACACTTTTTCCGAAAAATGTGGTATAATTTTAACATAAACGGAGTAATAAAGATGTATCGCGATAAAATTAAAGATCTAATTAAATGGAAAAACTCTAGCCGTCGGAAACCTTTAGTATTAAGCGGAGCTCGCCAGGTCGGCAAAACTTGGCTCTTAAAAGAGTTCGGGAACAAAGAATACGAATCGGTCGCCTACGTTAATTTTTATGGCAATTCCCCCGCTAAAGATATTTTTGAATTAGATCTAAACCCCGAAAGAATCATTAATGCCCTAGAGGTCCTTTGTAATACTAAAATCGAAAAAGAGAAAACCCTCATCATCCTTGATGAAATTCAAGATTGTAAAAATGCCCTAGCGTCACTAAAAAATTTTTGCGAGGAAGCGCCGGAATATCATATCGCTGTAGCGGGAAGCCTACTCGGGATATCACTACACGACGAGGCATCGTTCCCGGTCGGCAAGGTTAATTCGATGTTCTTGTATCCGTTAAGTTTTTGCGAGTTTATCCGCGCGATTGGTAAAGACAAGTTAGCCGACGCCCTAGAAACAGAATCTTTCGAAAACCTAGCTTCGTTCCATGCGACTTTAATGGACGATTTAAAAAACTACCTAATCATCGGCGGAATGCCAGCAGTCGTTCAAAACTACCTCGAAGAAGATAATATTTTACAAGTCCGAGCGGTCCAACAACAAATTATCAGCGATTATATCAGAGATTTCTCAAAACACGCTCATCGAACGCAAGCCGCGAAAATTTGGGAAATCTTTAATGTCATCTCGTCCGAATTAGCAAAGGAAAATAAAAAGTTTCTCTTTAGCATGATTAAAAAAGGCGCCCGAGCGGCAGAATACGAAGAGGCTCTACTTTGGCTCGAAGATGCTGGCATCGCTTCTCGAGTCCGACGCGTTAAGGCTCTCCGTCACCCTCTATCAGCCTATCTCGAACTCGATGCCTTTAAGTTATTTTTGGCAGACGTCGGCTTACTAGGTGCGCTTGCCGGGTTAGATATCCAAATCATCTTGCGCGACAACGATTTATTTACCGAATTCAAAGGAGCCTTAGCCGAACAATTCGTTTTTCAAGAACTTAAAGCAAAAGAGGCTCGACCTTTTTATTATCATAAGGACAAACCGGAACGGGAGATCGATTTTTTGCTAGACGGAGCGAAACTCACGATAATTGAGGTTAAATCCGGGAAAAACCTCGCCTCAAAATCACTAACTGAAATCGTTAAAGAATCCTCTGACGAAAAAGCCTATAAACTATCGATTTTACCTTACCAAGAAAACGAAACAATTACGAATTTGCCAATTTATCTAGCAGGAAGATTGGTTTAAGAAACACGCTACCCCCTACCGAGACACACACCGGACGGAGAACCCGTTGTAGCGAGAGTTGACATCCGCCGGGTAGACCGCGCCGCTATAATCCCCGTACATGAGGTACGCGTAGGACGACGAGCGCACGACCGACGACCAGAAGAGGCCGTAGTAAGCAACGGAGCCCGAGCTGCCGCTCCAGTAGCCAGCGAGCGGGAAATACAGCGGAGCTGCCCACATATTAGGATTCGTCATGCTGTTAGAGGCCCAGTTGTATTGGTTCACTAAGTATTGGAAGGAACCGGCGGTGGTAATATTGCCGCTCTTTGGCAAAGTCCAACCTTTAGGACAGATGGATTGGTTAACGTCGGTGTATTGGGTGGTATAGCTAGCTGTATTGTTCATTGCTACAGCAGCGGACCAGCTGTAGTAGTTGCCGAGGTGGTAGTGCTGATCGGTGCCTTGAGTCATGTTATTTATTGTGGTTCCAGTAGAAGAAGTTGTTACGCCATTCCAGATTTTA
>JAFRFM010000048.1 GCA_017434345.1 Candidatus Saccharimonadota bacterium | reverse complement strand
TTTCAATTTCTTTCGCTTCGTTCTTATAATTCTCTAAATCTAGGTTCATATATATGATTATATCATAATTATATGTGGCTTAGGAATATGTTGCGACTTGCGAACTACACCGTTTTTCTTGTTTTTTGAAATTCAATTAGGAGGAATTAATATTAGCTGTGATATAATTTAATTATGGAGAAAGTTTATTTTATAAGGGAAATTACTCCCGAAAATATTGTAAAGATTTATGAAAAAGTTGGTAAGAAGCTGCCTGGTAAGGTTGCAGTAAAGTTGCATTCTGGAGAAAAAGGTAATCAGAATTATTTACGTCCGGAATTTGTAAGACCAATAGTAGAATACGTAAACGGAACAGTAGTAGAATGTAATACGGCAGATAGTGGGGCGAGGACTTCGCCGGAAAAACACCGTGAGTTGATTAAAGAACATGGTTGGGACAAATATTTTGCTTTTGACTTAATGGACGCGGAGGGTCCGGATTTAGAATTGCCGATAAGAAACGGGAAAATTTTAAAAGGTAATCTAGTCGGCAAAAATTTGGCGAATTATGATTCGATGTTAGTTTTGTCGCATTTCAAGGGGCATGCAATGGGTGGTTATGGCGGAGCTTTAAAGCAGTTGTCGATTGGTTGTGCCTCTTCGGATGGAAAATCTCGGATTCATACGGCTGGCAAAGTTGATAACCAGGAAGAATTATGGAATAATTTGCCTGAACAAGATAGATTTTTAGAGTCGATGGCGGATGCAGCGAGTTCGGTAGTAGATTATTTTAAGGGTAATATAGTATTTATTAATATTATGAAAAACATCTCTAAGGATTGCGATTGTGATGGAAATGCTTCTGCCCCATGTATGGCGGATATTGGCATTCTAGCAAGTCTAGATCCAGTTGCTGTCGACCAGGCCTGTTTAGATTTAGTATATAATTCAAACGATCCGGGAAAAGATACGTTGATTGAGCGAATAGAATCGAAACACGGAGTGCATACGATAGAAGCGGCGGATGAAATCGGGGTAGGGTCAAGGAAGTATGAACTGGTTCAGATGTAAAGTTGGTGGTTCCTACAGGGCTTGAACCTGTGACCTCACGAATGTGAATCGTGCGCTCTAGCCAACTGAGCTAAGGAACCGTAGCTTTATTATATCATAGTTTTTGGTATTTTTCCCTGTTTAGTGTGTTATAATAAGGTTATGGTAAAGCAACAGGAACAACAAACCCCGTATCTTTCCCCGCCGCCGAGGATGAAAAACTCGGATGGTAGCTATGTTCAGTCTGGCGCTCAGGTACAGTCTAATACGCAAATTTCGCAGAATACTCAACAACCGAACGGAATAATAGCTAGCGGAAACGATAAACAGACATACCGAGAGCCATTAGTGATAAAAAATAGTCTGCTTAGAGCTTTCGTTATCTTGGCAATTATTTGCATCGTAATTTCAATAATAGTTTTTATTATGAAACAGTTAAAGGGTAATCTTGGTGCTGACGATATCTATAATACGGTTTGGCTAGTAGTGACGAGAATTGATAATATAGCGATTTTTGGGCGGATAGCGTGCCTCGGATTTGCGGTGGCGGTAACGATTATTCGCGTATTAAATCCGCATCCATATAATACTCGTGCGGTAATATACGCTTGGGTCAGCAGCTTTTTGACTTTACTAGCGGTTTTGATTTTTCGATAAAGCCTGAATACGTGTTTAAAAAATCCCCTTTCGGGGACTTTTTATTTATTCTTATCTTTTTCGGCCTTTTTGATAGCTTCTTTTTCGGCTTTCTTGACCTTATTGCCAAGAGTTCCTTTAAGCTTAGCAGCTTTAGCGGCGCGAGCCTTAAAGCGATCAACACGACCTTCGGTATCGATAATCTTTTCTTCACCAGTAAAGAATGGGTGAGAAGCGGAAGAAATCTGTACCTTTACGAGAGGATACTCATTTCCATCTTTCCACTTAATCGTTTCTTCACTAGTAGCGGTAGAACGAGTGAGGAAAGAGAAATTTGCAGCTTCATCAGAAAAGACTACAAAACGATAATCTTTAGGATGTAAATCTGTTTTACTCATAATTGTTGTAATTATAACAAAAAATTCGATAAAAGTAAATAGTTTTCACGAAAGAAAATAGGCCCGGATAATTCCGAGCCTGGTGTTGCAAAAAATTAGACGTGAGCGACATGCGGAGGCTGTTTCATATATTTTTCAACCTCAATGGCACGAAGCTCCTTTTTGGCGCGTTTCCTAGCGACAAGTAGAGTTTTAACAAACTCGCGTAATTGGTCGTTTTTGACTTGCTGGAAAGCTTTGCCTACCTCGATTTCATCGAGGGTTTGGCGATAAGCCGTGTGCTCGTTGTTGATAATGCGAACTTGTTTGTTTAAGATTTCGCTTTGTTCCGGCTCTCCGAAACGGAGATGAGCGGCTGAGAGCTTCGTCTGATAGATGTTCTCTATAAGTTCCGAAGCGAGCATGGTCGGAAGTTCACGAATAACGGCATTAGAATCGAGAATCTTTTTTAATCTTCTCGTCATGAGCTGGCTATCGACATCGGCAATCCAATTCAGTTTAGGGCGTTTGCCCGTAAACTTATCGATTTCCTCCGTATAGAGTTTCTTTACCTCGGTTTTCATGAGGCACCCCCTTTCGCGAAACAATGTTAAAATGCAACATTGTTATTTTAACATAAAATGTGGTATAATGCAAGATATGAACTTTTGGCAAGATTTGAAAAAGCCTTTTACGGTGCTCGCGCCGATGGAAGGCGTAACGGATATAGTTTTTCGTCAAGTGATAGCGAAGGCTGGGCGTCCAGATGTGTTTTTTACGGAATTTACGAATGTTTCGAGCTATGCCTCGGAAAAAGGCAGGCATAATGCTTTGGAACGTTTAGAGATAGCAGAGGGCGAAAGTCCGATAGTGGCACAGATTTGGGGTAAAAATCCGGAGCATTT
>JAFRFM010000047.1 GCA_017434345.1 Candidatus Saccharimonadota bacterium | reverse complement strand
TAGAAATACATATGCTTTTTTACCTTTAGGCAATTGTTCTTTTACATAATTATATAAATCTTTATGCGTAGGAAGCTCTAATTCTGGATTTTCTAGATTTACTTTTATAATCTGCTCTTTTTTAACTCCGTTTTTTAATAAGTAATCTATAAAAATATCAAAAAGAGTAGATTTACCGCATCGTCTTATACCGGTAATTACCTTTATTAAATCTTTATCACGAAAAGATTTTAACTTTTCTAAATATTCTGTTCTTTCTATCATATCTCTATTATATCACTTATCCTAAAAATTAGCAATACATTGCCAGTTCTTCCTATTTTTACTGAAAGTTAGCAATACATTGCCAGTTTTTAGGGCTTGGGGAAAAGTAGGGACTTAAAACGCAAAAAAGTCAAAAAAAGTGTAAAAAAGCACTTGCATTATTTGAAAAGTTAGTTTATACTGAAGTCAGTGGATAATTAAAAATAAAAACCACAAAACAAAAAGTACATTAAAATCAAGTTTGAGGTTGGCCAACGAGGAGTTTTGGCGCGCGTTTAGGATACGCGAAATCAAAACCGTTGGTACTTCAAGAAAACACCTCCCAATTAACTCTAATGAAACAACCATACATATTAAGTCTCTCAACTGTTACAATATGAGTTCGGGTTTACCTCGAGCGAATTGTCGCAAAGTTAATATGTGTGAACTAAACAAAAATCGAACAAATACAAACACGCTAAAGTTTCTCGTTGGGCAATCTCAAACAATGGGTGTATAATATACACATGAAGACATTACATAATCCAGTATTATTGTCAGAAGTAGTTGCGGGTCTGCAACCGAAGCCGGGTGAGTCGTATTTAGATCTCACGGCGGGTTACGCAGGTCATGCACAAGCGATTTTGGCGGTAACGCGGAATTATAAAAGCGCGGTCCTAGTAGATCGCGACGAATATGCAGTAAAATTTTTGGAAGCGAAGTACTCTCAGAGTGAAGGTCCGGAAATCCTGCATAGGGACTTTTACCATTCGGCGCTACAACTGATTGAGTGTGGAAGAACTTTTGATTTAATACTTGCGGATTTTGGAGTGTCATCTCCGCAACTAGACCTAGGAGAACGTGGATTTTCATTCTCTAATACAGGGCCACTTGATATGCGTATGGATAAAAGGCAGGAGCTAACGGCTTCGGAAATTGTAAATAAGTGGAGTGAGAAGAGGTTAGTAGAGATTTTTGAGGAATATGGGGAAATGAGCCCGGGTTTTTCGAGAAAAGTAGCAAGAGAAATAGTTCATAAACGGCCGTTTTATACGACGACCGAATTAGCGGATACGATCTGGTCGGCTACTCTGAGACGCGGTCGGGTACATCCGGCGACACGCGCATTTCAGGCACTACGTATCACAGTTAATGATGAACTGGGTTTGATAGAAAGGACATTACCACTTTTACCGAGATTGCTAAACAAAGGTGGGAGAGTAGGGATTATTACTTTTCACAGTCTAGAGGACAGGTTGGTAAAGGAATATATGAGGGAAGCGTCAAGCCTTGGGATGGAATCGGAACTGAAATTGATAACGAAAAGTCCAATTACGGCGGAGAAAGAAGAGTTAGTTATCAACCCACGCGCAAGGAGTGCGAAACTGCGGATTGCTGAGAGAGTTTAGGCTCTGATAGCAACTTCGGATTATTTTGCATGCCTTGACGGGTGGTTTTGATAAAAATAAAAAAAATAAAATACACAAAAAGGAGGCAAATATATGCCACGTCAAATCATCGTTTCAAACAAATCTCGCGCACAGAAGATTAAGGTTAACTTTAGATAGATTTGTTGACTGATTAGAGTGTGTTTGTATTTACGGTTTCGCCCCGACCGGTCAAATCAGGGCGCGAGCCTCGCTCCGGCTAAGTCAAAATCGGAGCGCTATGGAGGATTTTCCTCCACCACGGTTGTTTAGAGCAAACCGAGTGTGTTTTCAAAAATTTATATGACCTTCCCGGAACACTTATAGCTCTGTTCCGGCCTTGTACCTAAGACCGAAGAGGTTGGCGGTGCACCATGAAAAATGCCGCGAGGTCGGCGGCGAATGCTGCGGGGGGTGCGGCGACTGGGGATGTCGGCGAGGTTGCAGCGACAAAATATAAACATAAACAAGGACAAAAACTAATGAGAAATGAGTATGTATCGAGGAGAGGAACAAGCACTACGACTTGGTCTCGCAATCGAAATACAGTTCGGCATACACCGAAATCTCTAGGTACGATGTCCTTGACGGCGATTCTTGGAATGTTGCTGCTCGTGGTAGGATTAATTTATTTAACTCAGGGTGCAAAGGCAACTGCTTATGATTATGAACTCTCAAATATGGAAGATGAGATTGCGGAGCTTACGGCGCAGAAGGAAGACCTTGCGGTAGAAAAGGCGAGGATGACTTCAGTAGCAGCGGCGGAGAATTCGGAAGTTGCGGCGAATATGCCGACTGCAGATGTTTCTGGATATGCTAGTGAATAGTAATTATGGTGGCAATTGGCGAAACTGCTGTAAGCTCACTAACTATTTACGTGGTTGACTCACGGCAAGAAAAAAGGTAACTTAGCTAGGTAAAGCTGCGCCGGAATTACAGTTCCGTACTCGCTTTCCTAGCTGAGTTACCTTTTTCTTGGTTCGTCAAATAGCACGTAAATAGTTAGTGAGCTTATAGCAGTTTCGTCAATTGCCACGGTATATTGTTCACTAGTATATGATATAATATAAGCATGAGCAGAAGTAGGATACTGAAGTATGGGTTGCTTATCGCGATGGGGATAATCGCGATTAGACTTTTTGTAATTCAGATTTTGCAACATAATATGTGGGAAGAGCGAGCGGACGCGGAACATATGGTGCAGAATACGATTGTAGCGGAGCGGGGTGAAATCTACATGATGGATAATGATGAGCCGGTGAAAGTAGTGATGAATACTTCGGCATATACGGTAATCGTAGATCCGATGGTGGCGGATGAAGAGAAGGTGTCGAAGACGATTTCTAGTATTGCGCCGGATAAAGTTATAGCGAAGTGGGAAGATGTGTTTAAAGATAAGAGTAGAAGATATTATATCGTAGCGCGGAATGTAACAAGGCAGGAAGCGAAGAAAATGAAGGAGGAGGCGCTTGCCGGAGTGTGGTACAGAGAGGGGAACGCACGAGTTTATGCGGAGGGGGAAATGGCGTCCTCGCTACTAGGGTTCGTCAATGCCGACGGCGAAGGGCAATACGGGGTAGAGGGGAGCTTAAATAAGCAATTAGCAGGGAAGAATGGGCTTCTAAAAACCGTGACGGATGTAAATAATGTGGCGCTTTCGATTGGCGACGATAATGTCAGAGTGCCGGCAGAAGATGGGAAAGACGTAGTTTTAACGATAGATAGAACGATGCAGGCGAAAGTCGAGAAACAATTAGCTGATTACCTGACGAGAATTCCGGCGAACCATGCGAGCGCGGTGGTGATGGACCCGAGAGACGGAAAGATTTTGACGATGGCGACGGTGCCGAATTACGACCCGGCGAAATATTCCGAGGTAAAAGACGCGTCGGTGTATCAGAACCAGATTACAGAAGTAGCGTATGAGCCGGCTTCGATTTGTAAGACGTTTACCTTCGCGGCGGCAATTGAGGAGGGGGTGATGACGCCAAACACGCTTTATAATAACACCGGAGAGATAATAGTAGATGGCTGGCCGATTAAAAATGCCTATTCGGGGCAACTCGGGGTGATTACGATGCAGACGGCGCTAAACTTCTCGCTAAATACTGGGTCGATGACGGCACTGATGTTGCTCGGAGGCTCGAATACGGAAATTACAAAGACGGGGCGAGAAAAATTATACGATTATTATTATAATCATTTTGGCCTCGGGCAGGCGACTGGGATAGAATTATATGAGGCAACGGGGCTAATCGTAGGGCCGAATGATGGTTACGGTCTAAACTCTCGTTATGCGAATATGACCTTTGGGCAGAATATAAATTTAACGCCACTACAGGTGGCCTCGGCATTTTCCTCATTAGTCAATGGTGGGGAATATTATCAACCGACGATTATTGCCGGGGAGATGCGCGAGGACGGAGTGTTTATTCCGGCGGAGGAAAAGCCGGCGGTAAGGAGGGTGGTTTCGGAGCAGACGTCGCAGACGATGCGAGAGATGACCTGGGGGATGAGGGTTTCGCAGAGGACTTATGGTATAGACAAACCTGGGTATTATATCGGCGGAAAGACCGGGACGGCGCAGGGAATTAAAAATGGTGCATATACATTTGATGAGACGACGGCGAGTTATGTGGGATTTGGTGGGACGGAGGGGGAAATGCCGGAATATGTGATAATGGTGAAGATATGGGAGAGCGGACAGAAGCTGGAGGGGACGGCACACGCGCTACCATTATTTAACGAATTATCTGATGTTGTATCTGACCATTTACAAATTAGACCAAAGGAGTAAAATAGAAGTATAATGAATTTTTCTGGCGAAATGTTTTATGGGTTGATTTTAGCGTTGGGGGCGTTTCTTTTGGCAATGTTCTTGACGCCGATTTACACTTATTTTGCATATAAAAATAAGTGGTGGAAGAAGCAGAAAAAGGAAACCCTAGACGGAAAAGAGTTGCCGGTGATGACGAAGTTGCACGCACATAAGTTTAAGCGGGCATTTCCGACGATGGCGGGAATTGTCGGTGTAGTAACGGTAACGATTGTAACGTACATTTGTAACTGGGACAGAGGGGAAACATGGCTGCCGATGCTCGGATTCCTCGGAGGGGCGACGGTAGGGATGATAGACGATATGATAAATGTATTCGGAGATGGGCACGGAGCGGCGGGGCTTCGGGCGCCGGTAAAGTTCGCGATGATTACGTTTGTCGGACTCGTTCTCGGATGGTATTTTGCGGTGAAATTGGGCTGGTCTTCGGTGATGATTCCGTATTTGGGGCCGCTAGCCTTGCCGGAGTGGTTAATGATAGCGATATTCGCGTTCGCGGTAGTGGCGACATCTAACGCGGTGAATATTTCGGATGGTTTAGATGGGTTGGCCGGCGGGTTATCGATGATAGCCTACGGAGCGTTCGGGGTAATCGCGCTGTTTCAGGGGCAGTGGATGCTCGCGGGATTTTGTTTCACGGTAGTAGGGTGGCTGTTATCATACGTTTGGTTTAATGTGCCGCCGGCGAGGTTTATGATGGGGGATGTGGGTTCGTTTGCGCTGGGTACGGGATTGGGCGTAGTGGCGATGATGACGAATTCGTTCTTGCTACTTCCGATAATTGGCGGCTTGTTCGTAGTGGAGGCAGGCTCCTCGCTAATACAGATATTCTGGAAAAAGGTGTTTAAGAAAAAGTTGCTAATATCTGCGCCGATACACCATCATCTTGAGGCGAAAGGTTGGGGGGAGGCGAAAATTGTGATGAGGTTTTGGGTGATTGCAGGGATTTTAGCGCTTATCGGAGTGTTTGTGGCGGCAGCTGGTGGGATTATATGATACGGTTAAGCTAAAGGGAAGGCGCATAAAATAATTTCTGCGCCTTCCCTTTAGCTTAACTGATATGGTATAATGGGGGTATGCGCAAGCATAAAAGTAATAAGATTATTGGGGCGTTGACATTTTTGCTTTTAGGGGTGGGGCTGGTCGTGATTTACGCGATTGGTTCGCAGAGGGCAAATTTCATGAACTCCGCGTATGGGACGGATTATGATTCTAATTTCTTTTTCGTGCATCAGATTATTTCGGTGGTGATGTCGGTGGCGGCATTTGTCGTAGCGTTTAAGTTGCCGTACGAGAAGATAAAGCCGTTCGTGAAAATCTTGATGATTTTATCGCTGTTAGCCTGTGCCTTACTTGCGGGGTTGGCGATGGTAGGCTCGAGCCTGGCGAGCTGTCAGCTAGGGGCTTGTAGATGGATAAACTTGGGCTCGTTTAGCTTACAGCCGGCGGAATTCCTAAAACTATCGCTAATCTTATATCTAGCAGATTTAATTGCGCAACATAAGGCGGCGGGGACATTTGAGACTAGGGACTTTTGGATACCATTTATCATAGTTATTGGGTTGTCGTTATTCTTCGTAGTAATATTACAGAAAGATTTAGGGACGGGGGCATGCCTAATTGCGATTGTGTTAGCGATGCTATGGATGAGCGGGGTAAAAGTGCGAGATTTCGTGATAGTCTTAGTGGCAATAGGCGCTTGCGGGGTGGCTTCGATTTTAATTTCGCCACATAGGCTAGAGAGGCTAATGACTTTCTCCGGAGAGGGAAGTGCGGACTCTTCGTACCACATTGACAATGCGATGATGGCAATCGGAACTGGGGGATTGATTGGTGTAGGGGTAGGGAATAGCGTGCAGGCGACGGGATATTTGCCAGAGTCGATTAACGACTCGGTCTTTGCGGTGATGGGAGAAACATTCGGGTTTGTTGGGCTAATCGCAATATTAGCGTGTTTTACAGTTTTGCTATTAAATATCATGAAAGTAGCAGAAGGCTTGCCGTCTGAGGACGGGCTGATAGCGGTGGGAGTGTTCGCGTGGATCGCGGCGCACGTAGTGATAAATATCGCGGCGATGACTGGGCTGATACCGCTTACGGGTATAACGTTGCCGTTATTATCTTATGGTGGGACGAGTATGATATTCATTTCGTATGGTCTAGGGCTAGTTAGCCAGTTTTCGTGTTATACTGGTAGAAAGAGTAAGGTTAGTTCGGGCGTTTCGGGTTCGGTTCGGAGTTCGGTTCGGAGTTCGGGCGTTTCGGGTTCGGTGCAGGCAGGACTAACTAGAAGGAGGAAAAGATGAAAGTTTTAGTAGTAGGTGGCGGTTCTGGTGGGCATATTACTCCGGCAGTAGCGGTAGTAAGGGAGATTTTAAAACAAAAGCCGAGGACGAGAGTTGAGTTTTGGACGGACAGGAAATACTATAAAAATGTTGTAAAAATTACAACAGAAATAGGGGTATCTTGGGGCGAGGAATCTAAACTATCTGGAAAACGAAAATATATACAGGTGCGGAAGATTTTTGCGGGGAAGTTTCATAGATACGCTGGCTGGAAATTAAAAAATTACATAGAGCGTTTCGACATCACATTTAAGGATTTATTCATCGGGAATATTGTTGGTTTTTTCGGCTTTATACTCGGATTGATACAGAGCTTTATTAGGATGTTTCCGAGGAAGAAGCGGCCGGATGTGATTTTTCTAAAAGGTGGGTTCGTAGGCTTGCCGGTAGGACTAGTAGCGAGACTGTTAAAGATACCGTACGTAGTACACGAGAGTGATGTCGTACCGGGGTTGGCGAATAGATTACTGATGAAGAGAGCGAAGATTGTGGCGATGGGGGTACCGTTTGAGATGCCGGATTTAGAAGATGACGCAGATGTAGATGAAGTTTCTGACGAAGTTAAGCAGAAGCGGGCGATTTATGAGGCGAGGAAGAATTGGAAATTTGTCGGGATACCGGTAGCGCCAGAGTTTAAAAAAGTAAGCGAGGCGAAACAGAGAAGTCTAAAAAAGACCTTTGGGTTTGACCCGGATAGGCCGCTCGTAGTGATGACCGGTGGAAGTCAGGGGGCACAGAATATGAACGAGGCGATGCGGGAAGTTTTGCCGGAGATGCTAAAATTTACCTCTGTTGGGCTAGTAGCGGGAAGAAAACATTATGAAGATATGGTAGATTTGAAAAAATATGAGGACTGGGAAAAGGCGAAATTAGTGAGTGACTTTAGAATGTGGGCGTTTAATTCGGCGATGGACGAGTTGCTCGGAGCGGCAGATTTAGTGATTTCTAGAGCGGGGGCGACTACTATTGCAGAATTAGCGGCTCTAGAGAAGGCGGTAATTCTCGTGCCGTTTGAACGGTTGCCTGGCGCGCATCAGGTAAAAAATGCGGAGAGGCTAGTGTCGTTAAAGGCGTGCGCGATGATTGGAGACGAAAGGTTGATGGCGCAGCCGGGGTTGATGGTTGATTTGTCAAGGAAACTAATACGTAGCCCGCGGGTAAGGGAAGGGCTAGCGAAGAACCTGCATGATACTGTGAATAAGCCACATGCGGCGGAAGAATTAGCGGAGATGGTGCTTAGGGTGGGAGTTGAAGAAAAGTGATTGGGGGCGTGAGATGAAAGTTGGGCGGACGATTGCGGAGGAGAGGGAACGACTGGAGTCGGAATCGGAGAGAATTGCTGCGAGGGAAAAGGTAAAGAGTAGGCAGAAATATGTAGTGATATTTTATGTTCTAGCGGTAGCGATAATTGCGGTGTTGATTTCTAATGGGGTAAAAAGCCTGATTGAGCATGTGGATAATAATAACGTCGAGGTTAAGACGGTTGAGCCTAAGGCGGAGATTATTGATGAGTCGGGGGCGGGGATACCGAAGCGGACTAAGGAATATATTGGGCAACTAGAGCAGGATTTTAGCGAACTTGGTTATACGGTTACGAGAGTGGCGGTACCGGCAGACAAGCAGAGAGAAATTGACGTTTATCTTGACGGGGTAGATTATTATTTGAAGATTAATATTGATAGGGGAACGGGGGTGAGCGTAGAGGATGCGGATAGGATGATAAGGTATGTAAAGTCGATTGGGGTAAGTCCGGGGTATGTTGATGTGAGAGTTGAGGGGAAAGGGTATTATAAATAGGGTCAAAGATATTATAATTCTTAGTTCGGTTTTTGTTCGGGTGAGGGAACGAAAGGGCTTTTTTGAATATTGTTTTTTGTGGTTTTTGAGGAAGAGAATAGGGGACATAGAGGGAATAATTAAAAAAAGGGGAAGCAGGGAAAAACGAAAAAAATTGAAAATTTGTGGATTTTAGACGACTTACGAGTGGCTAACAGGGGTGGGAAGAGTTGGTAATTCTGGCGTAATTCTGGAGCGGTTCTGGGATTGCTTAACGAGGAATTATAAAACCCGCGGTGCTCGCGCCCGCCGTTGCTTACAGGGTGCTTCGGAATTACGCCAAAGTTCCCTTGTTTGTTTGGGGATTGGGACTTTATTAGTGGTTGGAGATGGTTTGATTGGACGTGGGCGTGTTATATAGTGGTGTGTCGTAAAATATACATTGTGCGACATTGAAGTTGTGTGAAAAAGACGATTATGGTTACGTCTGTACCCCATCTCAAAACGGCGACTTCGCCTATTTAGACAAGTCCTACGGTGGCACCGGCGAAAACCGCACCGATACTTCTGATCCAGCCTGGCAAAGACTAGGTGGTAATACTAATAACTATGGGCGTAGCCCGCTAGCGCGTAGGAGCCGTTTTTAGGTGTTTTTCTGTGATTTGTGCTTATTATAGCGTTTATGCTTCTGACGGGGCTTAGAGGCCTTTCTAGCGGCTTCTGGACTACTTTTAGAAGTGGCAGTAGGGGCTTGAGTAGCGGTTTTAGTACTAATTTTAGCGTCGGAAGGGGAATTATTAGTAGTTGTAGAGGCGTTGTTTCCCTGTTTCTCGGCGACCATCTTACCGAGGTCCTTTAATCCTGGGCGGTCGGGCTTATGTTCGGCGGTATTAGGAGAGAGTTTGAGCCTTTTAAAGTCGGCCTGCGGGGAAGGCTGATATTTAAAATTAGGCTTTGCGGAGGTGGTGTTTCCCCGTTCCCCGGCTTCGCGGCCAGAGTCGGAAAGCTCCTGTTTATATTTTTCACTTTGTTCGATAGTTTCACGAATTTCCTTTTCGACTTCGGCGCGAGGACGAGAATAATCTTCGCGGGAGGATTTAATAATAGCGTTAAAATTATCATCCGGAGTTTTAGGGATACTGAGGGTAGTAGCAGAGAAGGCAGGGACTTTTTCGCCGTTAATAATCATATTAATAACGAAGTTACGATTATTCATCTGTAAGAGGTCGGAGGCCTCGAAAGTAGGCTCGAACTGTTTCGCGAGAATAGGAGCGTCGTCGGCGGAGACGCGGAAGGAAATCATGGTGCCGACGTTGCCGAATACGGCGTCGCGGACGGATTCGGTCATCTGGGAAATATATTGATTTGCGACGGTGAGGTTAAGACCATATTTACGAGCTTCGGAGAGAATAACGGAGAAGGAATCGGTAGCGAAGTTCTGGAACTCATCGACGTAGAGGTAGAACGGACGGCGGTCGGAAATCTCGGGAATATCCGAGCGGGACATAGCGGCGAGCTGAACCTTAGTGACGAGGAAGGAGCCGAGAATTGCGGCGTTATCTTCACCGATTAGACCCTTAGAGAGATTAACAACGAGTATCTTTCCCTCGTCCATAATTTTACGGACATCGAAGCTGGACTTCGGCTGGCCGATAATGTTTCTAATAATAGGGTTAGCGGTAAAGGCGCCGACCTTATTAAGGACAGGAGCGATAGATTCATTGACCTGTTTCTCGTTCCATTGTCCGAATTCGTGTTTCCAGAATTGTAGAACAGTAACATCTTTACAGTATTCCAAAGTTTCTTTACGGAATTCTTTATCGGTAAGCAGGCGGGAGATGTCGAGAAGGGTAGTCTCCGGGCGGTCGAGAAGAGCGAGGAGAGTATAGCGGAGAATATGTTCAAGGCGCGGGCCCCAGGAGTCGCCGAACAT
>JAFRFM010000006.1 GCA_017434345.1 Candidatus Saccharimonadota bacterium | reverse complement strand
TGCAAAAAATCGGCTACGTCCCACAACGTGGCCTATTATTCTCCGGCGATATTAACTCAAATATCACCTTCGGCAATCCTTCCGCGAACGCTAGCTCTGTTGTAAAGGCTGCCTCCGTATCGCAGGCTAAAGAATTTATCGAAAAGTTACCGGAGAAATACGGCTCGTCTATCGCTCAAGGCGGTCATAATGTCTCCGGCGGACAGAAACAACGTCTTTCTATCGCTCGCGCCATTGCCAAGGAGCCAAAAATCTATATCTTTGACGATAGTTTTTCCGCTCTCGATATGAAAACCGATAAAAAATTGCGTAAAGAGCTAAAAACAATTACCGAAAAATCCGTTGTCCTAGTTGTCGCACAGCGAATTTCTACAATTAAAGATGCCGAGCAGATTATCGTTCTCGATCAGGGTAAAATTGTCGGAAAAGGGAATCACTTAGAATTATTAAATAAATGTAAAGTTTACCGCGAAATCAATAAGTCTCAACTTTCCGAAGAAGAATATACCGCGGAAATCAATATTGCTAAAAAACTCAAGAAAGGAGTAAAATAATGCCTACTCCACATAAAACCGTTGATCGTCCAAAAAACCTCAAAGTCTCTGCTAAAATTTTCCTAAAGTCGCTAAAGCCCTACCGTCTACCGATTATTGTTGCTATTATTTTCGCCGTCGGCTCGACTATTCTTTCTATCTTCGGACCGAGAATTCTCGGTCAAATGACTACCGATGCAATGAATAGTTTTACTACTTCCCATACTATTGACTGGACACCAATCACTAGTTCAATTATCACTCTTATCATCTTATACTCACTATCCGGTCTCTTTGGCTATTTGGAGGGAATTATCCTCGGTCGTGTCGCCGCTAAATATAGCCAAGCTACTCGTTTTAAAATCCTCGAGAAAATCAATCGCCTCCCGATTTCTTACTTCGACAAAAATCAATACGGCGATACGCTATCTCGTATGAGTAATGACGTCGATGTTATCGGAATGTCTTTGCAAAATTCCCTTACCGAAACTATTAGCAACTTAGTTATGCTAGTCGGTATCTTGATTATGATGTTTACAATCTCCCCAGTCCTCTCGCTAATCGCCCTAATTGCCGTTCCTTTTTCCTCATTTTTCATCGCTAAAGTCGCTAAAAAGGCTCAAAAGTACTTCCTCCGGCAACAAAACACCCTCGGACGCGTCAATTCTATCATCGAAGAAGATTATTCCGGACATATCGTCATTAAATCTAATTCTCATGAGCAACTTTCCCAGAAGAAATTTGATAATACTAATCATAATCTCTACGAAACTACCTGGAAAGCGCAGTTCTACTCATCTCTCGCTTTCCCGATTACTCATATCTGTACCAGTCTTAGCTACGTTGCGGTCTGTATTTTCGGCGGCTATCAAGCCATCAACGGGCAAATTACTATCGGTGATTTTCAAGCCTTTATTCAATATAATAATCAGTTCAATCGCCCTATCTCGCAGATGGCTCAAATTATCTCTACTATTCAGTTAGCCCTTGCTGCCTCTGAACGTATTCATAATTTCCTACAAGTTGAGGAAGAAGCTCCAGATACTGACCTAGAAGGCCAACTTGCCGATATTGACGGCCACGTTTCTTTCGATACCGTAAACTTTAGCTATCTTCCGGAGAAACCAGTCATCACTAATTTCTCCTGCAACATCAAACCTGGGCAGAAAATCGCCCTCGTCGGCCCTACCGGTGCTGGAAAAACTACTATCGTAAACCTCCTCATGCGTTTCTACGACCCAAATTCCGGTAGCATTACCATAGACGGACATAATACTGCTAATATTAAACGCAACACCGTCCGTTCGCTCTTTGGTATGGTTCTACAAGATACCTGGCTTTTCTCTGGCACTATCGAAGAAAATCTCCGTTACGGTAAAGCGGACGCTTCTCACGAGGAAATCGTCAAAGCCTGTAAAGAGACACACGTCGATCACTTTATTAAAGCCCTCCCGCATGGTTACCGTACTCGCATTTCTGAGGACTCCGACAACATCTCTGCCGGCGAAAAACAACTTCTTACTATCGCTCGCGCTATGATTGCCGACCCACCAATGATGATTTTAGACGAAGCTACATCAAACGTCGATACCCGCACCGAACAACTTATCCAAGACGCCTTTGATAAACTCACTAAAAATCGCACTTCTTTCATTATCGCTCACCGCCTGAGTACTATCCGTAACGCAGACATTATTCTCGTTATGAAAAATGGCAACATCGACGAACAGGCTAGTCACGCTGAGCTATTAAAGCAAGGCGGCTTCTACGCCGAACTATATAATTCACAGTTCGAGGAGGCATAAAATGCACGAAAGTTGGAAACCGTTTCTAAATTCCGAATTCGCTAAACCCTATTTTAAGGAACTAAGCGATTTTCTAAAGACCGAATACGATACAAAAACTATCTACCCTCATAAAACTCGCGTCTTTCGTGCCTTTAAGACTGACTTAAATCAAGTTTCAGTCGTAATTCTCGGGCAAGATCCCTATCATACTCCTGGAGCAGCTATGGGCCTCGCCTTTTCCGTCCCAGAATCAGCCCCAATTCCGCCTTCGCTCATCAATATCTACAAGGAAATTGATGCCGATTTAGGTCCCTTGCGCGCAGAAACCGAAAATCAAAAAGCGAAAGAAAGACATAAATCTGGAGACTTATCAAGTTGGCAAGAGCAAGGAGTTATGTTATTAAATAACGTCCTTACCGTTGAGGCGCATCGTGCCGGCTCGCATCGTGGTCGCGGTTGGGAAACCTTCACTACCGCAGTCATCAATTATCTTAACGAGACTCGCCCACATCTAGTTTTTCTACTCTGGGGCCGCGACGCAAGAAGTAAAGCCCCTCTCATTAACCACGAAAAGCATCTCGTCCTCGAAAGTCCTCATCCATCGCCTCTATCTGCTCACTACGGCTTCTTCGGTAATCACCATTTTAGCCAGACTAATAATTTCCTAAAAACGCATAATCTGCCAGAAATAGACTGGTAATGCTTGCAAAATATTAAGCTTAATTATAAACTAACCTAGTGAGCATTAAACAATTACAGAAATGGTTTAAAACCCATATTAAAGATCAAGGAGATCCCTACACCTTAGACAAAGACCAAGCCGCCATCGTCTTAGATAATCATCTAAATACGCTCGTTGTCGCCCGCGCTGGTTCTGGCAAAACTCGTACCATCGTCGCAAAAATTACCTATCTCGTCGCCCACGAACATGTCCCAAAGAATAGAATTATTGTCTTTGCCTTTAACCGAAAGGCTCGTGCAGAAATTAATACTAGGCTCAGCCAGATTACCTACGATGATAAACCTATATTTGCTAAAAAGCCTAATATCGCTACCACCTTTCATGCTTTCGCCTATAATATTCTAGGTGGCAAAAAGGTTATCGGTGATAGTATCATCGACGAAGATTATTCCTTCAAACTCACTTCCGCCATTATCAAACACTATCTTAAAGAAGATAAGACTAATCTCCCAAAATCTCTTAAAAAGCCAGAGGATTTATATAAATTTATCGACCAAGCTAGCCAATTTATCACGCGCGCAGAACAAAAGTTTTTCAAAGACTATAAAGTTCTCAAGAAAAAAATTGACAAAGAAGAAAACCCTAAAAATAAGCATATCTTAGAAATTTTTTATCAATCTCTCGTCGTCTATCACCGATATTTAGAAAAATATCATCTTACAAATTTTAATCTAATGCTTGCAAAATCTTACAAGAAAATTAAAAAATCTCATTATAAATATATTTTCATCGACGAGTATCAAGATTTTTCACTTCTCTTTCTTACTCTAATCAAAAAACTTCGAAAAAACTGTGAAAATTCTCATTTACTCGCCGTCGGCGATGATTGGCAAGCTATTAATCGTTTTGCTGGTTCGGATGTTAAATATTTCAAAAACTTTAAACGTTATTTTCCGACCGATTCTACACGCCTATTTATTTCCACAAATTATCGTAGCGGTAAACGCATCGTTGAAAACGCGAACTATTTCATGAGTAAAGCCCTAAGAGACCATCAAGGTTGTAAATCAGGCTGTAAAACTAAATCAAAAATTCACGTTAAATTTGTGGCACATACCAACATTCCCTTTGAACTACAAATCCCCCGCGCAATGTTTAGAAGCCCGGAGCTCCTACAGCAATATTATGTTGCAGTTAGGCAAATCATCATCGACAATCCCAAAAAATCAATCAAGATTCTCAGCCGTAATAACGACCTCAGCTTTAAGTATTGGAGCCTTAATCGATTTTGTAGATTTCTAGAGTTAATCTGCACAACAACTTCCGTAGATTTATCCTTTTCCACAATCCATCGCAGTAAAGGTCTCGAGGCTGACATCGTCATTCTCCTCGAAGTCGATCGAGATAAATTCCCAACTACCGACAAAAGCAACGGGCTATACAACGTCTTCGGCGACACCAGTAAAACACTATTAGACGACGAACGCCGTCTTTTCTACGTCGCCATCACTAGAGCAAAAGAGCAGCTCTTTATTCTTACGAGCACTCTACCTGTTCCTAAATACCCCTCCGACTATAATTTCCTCGACTTTCTAAACCCAGATTGGCTAAATTTCATTTTTTCTTGAAAAAAGTCTTGCATTTAAAAAGCTTACGGTGCTATAGTAGGTTCTATTAGTAACTTAAAAGAAAGCTCTCAACCATGAAAAATTCTTTTACCTTGCGTTGGCTAGTGCTGTGGCCTTCACTAGCTTTCCTTTCCCCTCAGCCACTTCAGCAATCTCCGAAGACGCACTAACTACTACGGTCACAGAACAACTATCCCCTAATAGCTGTTCCGACATAGAGTTTATCTTCGCGCGTGGCTCCGGCTCAAGCCTAAACGACGGGGACGTACAGAAATGGCAAGAGGAAATCACCTACAAATTAAAGAACTCTTCCATCTCCTACAATTTCTATGAACTCGGCAGCAGGTCATATAATAATGCAAAGTACCCCGCTATCTCGGTAGGATTTGAAAATGCGACCAGCTTCTTCAACTCACTCTCCGCTATTTTTGCAAAAGCTAGAATCGGCGATTTTAATAAAAGCGTCGAACAGGGCGTTTCTGAATTATCTGGACGCATCGCAAGTGTCAATAAATCTTGTCCAGATACAAAATTCGTCCTCGGAGGATATTCACAAGGAGCCGTGGTCATCGGCCGCGCCATCAGAAAACTCCCGTCCTCTAAAATCATCTACGCTGCAACCTTCGGCGATCCCTACCTCTACCTTCCGGAGGGTTATGGCCTCTTCCCGGATGCTTGTAGGAATAAAAATCTCTCCGAATACCGCATCTATGCTCCAGATTGTCATACTCACTCAGGGCTACTCGGCACTAATAGACCCTACGTTCCATCTGGATACTCTGGCAAAGTTGGACTTTGGTGCGTCAAGAAAGACATCTTTTGTAGTAATTCATTTAAACTCAATAACCCTATAGGCAGCCACCTATCCTATAGGACCGACGGTATCTACTCTATGGCCGCTACTACTATAGTCAGCAAGGTGAACTCATCCTACGCTAGAAGCGGTATTACACTAGAAGACGCATACATACCACCGGCTAAGGAATATGATAGGCCAGTTTACGTTACATCCGCTTCCGGAGATAAACCTCCTGTTTTATCAAATCTCTCCTATAAAAATGATAAAATTACATACGCCCTATCTGACAACACTTCTAGCGTCTTGGTTCTCTATAACAATATTATCTTAGGACAAACCACGGAGACTTATCTAGAAGTCCCGACCGACGTTACCGACGGCACATTTTCCTTTATTCCACTTGATAATAATACGGAACAACGCGGAGAACCAGTCAATATCACAATTACCTCTAATTCCGCCTCAACAAACCAAACTACCTCAAACTCCTCAAATCCCTCAAATCCCTCAAATCCCTCAAATCCCTCAACCGACTTAGCCCCCGCCAAACAAAACATCCTCGCCCCCAAATCCGGTACCCGCTAATCCTCCTCTTACTTTCTTGCTTGACCGTGCGAGACGCTGAGTGAAAAGAAATTAGGGTTGACCTCCGGAGGAGGTGA
>JAFRFM010000046.1 GCA_017434345.1 Candidatus Saccharimonadota bacterium | reverse complement strand
GGTGTAGGCGATTTAAAGAAAGTTATGGAAGGTGTAAAAACAAGGGGTATTTATGGTGAGGTGCAGCTAGGTTCGATTATTGAAGATATGCTGTCGAGCGGGCAATATGAGGAAAATATTGCAACAAAGCGTAAATCTAATGATAGGGTGGAGTTTGCGGTAAAAATGCCCGGTGGAGAGGACGAAAAACCAGTTTATTTGCCGATAGATTCTAAGTTTCCGGTAGAAAATTACTCTAGATTAGTTGCGGCTTATGATAATGGCGATAAGGTAGAAATTACGAAATACTCGAAGGCTTTAGCGGATGACGTAAAAGTACAGGCGAAGAAGATTCACGATAAATATATAGACCCGCCATATACGACAGCTTTTGGGATGATGTTTGTACCGACAGAGTCGCTTTATGCGGAGATTTTGCGAATTCCTGGGCTAGCAGATGAAGTACGGCAAAAATATAATATTACAATTGCTTCCCCATCGACTTTGCCGGTAGTCTTATCTGGTCTTTTAATGGGCTTTAGGACGGTGGCGATAGAGAAGAGGAGCTCGGAGGTATGGGAAACACTAGGTGCGGTAAAAACGCAGTTCTCGAAGTTTGGCGATTTACTTGCGGCGACGAAGAAAAAGATGATAGAGACCGCGAATAAAATCGAATCTGCCGAGGTAACATCGAGGCAGATAGAGAGAAAACTAAAAAATGTAGAAGCCTTGCCAGAAAAAGAGAGCGTGAAGATGATTGGCGAAATAGAAGTAGAGGCTAAAGATTAGTACGATTTTCGAGAGCGGCGTTGAGGGTGATTTGGTCGGCGTAGGACAAATCAACTCCGAGCGGAAGTCCGCGGGCGAGACGGGTGATTTTTAGGTTTTTATCGGTTTCTTTTAACATTTTCTGAAGAAGTAGGGCGGTGGATTCGCCTTCTACGGACGGATTTGTAGCGATAATGACTTCTTTTACGGAGTCCTTTTTAATGCGACTTAATAGTTCCTTAATGTGGAGCTGGTCGGGAGTGATACCGTCGATAGGCGAGATAGCCCCTCCGAGGACATGATATGTGCCATGATAACTGTTAGTCTGCTCGATAGCATAGATATCTAGAGGTTCTTCTACAACTAAGATAGTACTCTTGTCGCGCGCAAAATCTGAATAGAGGCGGGAGACATCCTCATTACTATCAATAAGTGCGAAAGTAACAGGACAAGATTTTACTCCGGAGTGAAGATTTTTTAGACCTTCGATAAGAGATTTTGTGACTTTTTCTGGACTGCGAAAAAGATAGTAAGCGTAGCGTTCTGCCGTACGCGGACCGACACCCGGGAGTAGGCCGAGGGCGTCGATAGTATCCTGTAGCGACTTAGGTAGCATTTATTAGAGACCGAGATTACCTAGGCCGGCCATAAGTGGTTTCATTTTATCGGTAGCGATTTCCTGTGCCTTAGCATAGCCGTCGCGGAAACAACTTTCAATCCAACGTTCTAGTTCGGCAATATCGTCGAGGTCGACGCGCTCTGGATCGATAGTAACTTTTTTAACTTTCAATTCCCCGGTAATCTGAACTACGACTGCGCCGTCGCCAGCCTCAACCTCAACAATTTCATTCTTTAGATCTTTCTGAGCCTTACGCAATTGGTTCAGCATTTTCATTT
>JAFRFM010000045.1 GCA_017434345.1 Candidatus Saccharimonadota bacterium | reverse complement strand
TGACATAGCTTCTACTGGTTATGGTACTCTCGTAGGAGAAAGTGGCACTACTGCTGGAAACAGCAACTCTTCCGCCCACACCGACCACCGCTCTATGCTTGCCGGTACGACAACCAACACTTTCGCTTCTACGACCATGTGGGTTGTCTGCAACAACCGTGCTGGCTATTCTATTACCGCGACTGCTGCTCCGCTTACGAACGGAACCGCAGCGGAAGACATCACGGTCAACTCTACCTTCTCCGCCGCGGCTTCTGGCTATGATTTGAAGGCTATCACCTCCACTTCCGCTGGGACCGCGATGACTATTCCGACCGCTGCTGATGTTACTCCGACCAATGAAACAATTATCGCCACCCACGCTACCGTTTCCGACGAAGCTGGTGATTCACTCACTGTCGTTTACGGCCTCGGTGTCGCCGCCTCTCAAAAGGCTGACACCTATGCTGGAACCGTCACCTACAAGCTTTACCAGGGCGTTAACGGCGCCAGCGCCGCCAGCGCCGGCGCGTAATTAAAACAGCGCTCATTAAAAAAACACCACTCCTCAAACGGAGTGGTGTTTTGTCTTGATATTTAAAACTCAAAAAGCTACTATATATCAACAAATGAAAAGAGAAGACCTAAAGAAACATACTACACGGAGAGTAATTTTTAGACTTGATTTTTACCCACTAGAAGATGCGACGGCAGATGTAATTAAAACAAAACTTAGAACTGAGTTTATTGGACAAGGGAAAAAATTTAAATATTACAGAGAGTCTTATGCGAACGATTACGAAATTAATCCGGCGCGTTTTGACGCCCAAAGCCTCAGCAATCCAACTATCACGCTCGAAGCGAAGTTAACTTCCTCCGTCAAAACTTTCAATTATTACAATGCTGGTAATAATACCAACTCGATCAGGCTTGTTTTTTGCAAGACATATTTGGGATTATTCGTTAATCAAGATGAAAAATATTTAACCTTTGAAAAATATAAAGATATTATTCTGGAGTCTCTCAAGATTATCTCGACTCATGCGGGTGAAACCTTAACATTTACTAGGTGTGGTTTGAGAAAATTAAACGATATAACCCTTAAGAAGGAAGCTAAAATATCTAACTATCTAAACCAGGAGTTGTTTAGTACTGGAAATTTTACGCTTCCAAACTCTACGATTCAGTCGTATGATAGAAGATATAACATTGCTCATGATACAATGCTTAATGTGAACCTTATCTTGACGGTTCTTTCTGGAAAAACTGCTAACATTAAGACTAAAAGGGCAGCATTTGATATCGACGTATATAGCATTAATCATGATTTTTTGGACGCACTCATACCTAAAGGTGATGAGCAATTAGAAAGTCTCAATAAGACTATTTTTGATTATTATAGTAAATGTTTAAGTTGTGAGCTATGTGAAAAACTTACGCACGCCGATAACATCAATGACGAAATGATAATTGCTGGAGTATCCAACAATGAATAGTACTGCACTATGTGAAGATAACTATCAATCAAAAACATTTTCATATTCTCTAAAAGGGGATAATATCAAAAACAGTAGTAATTTGGGCGCAATATTCGTAACTGAATTTCCCTCACTAGCTGATTTTTCTTACGACAATTATGATTTCGAATAACGACACCATAATCTACGAAAGTGACGACCTTCTTCTTTATATTTATCTCATAGGATACAAGAAAGCAGGCGAGAGCATCGTTGTGTTTTTAAAAACAAAAGGGGACGGAGTTGTTTGGAGCTTAGTAATAGATAACTACTTCCTGCGGAACGTCAATATGACTAAGAATATTCTTGAAGAACACGGTTTTGGTGACAGCCGTAAGCTCGACGCGGTTTGCGTCACACATTTCCATACCGACCACGCAAAGGGGATGAGAAGATTACTGGAAAATTTTACAGACAGCTCAACAAAAATAATACTACCTAGATTCGGTGAAAAATATTTTGAAAATACTACCAACAGGGACGCCTTAGACATTCATCGCCTAATTGAAGCAAGGTATGCGCAGCCTGAATATTTTAAGAAAAATAATCTTTTTTACAATAGAAAATATGACAATGGGTTAGTATGGAATTTGACTGGGCCTTCGCACCGCAATCACTCCATTTATGTAGAAAGCCTACTTCCTACAGATGCAATTTCCGAACACTACGGCGCAGATAATCTTCGGAACCACACTCCGAATGATATGAGTATATTCATAAAACTTGTTTTTGATAGCAGTACATACCTTTTCGCCGGCGACTGCACCGATATGGCTATGCGACCGCTAACATTGAACGATTTGAAGAACGTGAGTATGAAGGAAAGGCCTGAGATAAAATACCTAAAAATCCCGCACCACGGAAGCGATACGGCGCTAACTATGCTGGAGTATATAGAGCAAAAGCAAATAGAATTAAGCGGAGTTGCCACGTGCGCATATCATTATAAAGCTACGAAGAAAACAATTCTTGATCGGTATAACAGGGTGAGCCATGAACTAGCCGTGACTACTGATATAAATAAAGCGAAAAACGCACCGTACGATTTTGGCATTTGCCGGTATGTCTTTGATGCCTTCGGAAATATAAGACAAGAATACACTCAAATGGAGAAAAACGCTACGTCTTATTGCTAAAATAGTGATGTATACAGATAAAATAGATTAGCACCTTCGGTTTTGCCGGACGCGCAGATGCTCCGTTCCCTTCCGGGATTGAGCACGAAGTCGCAGCCGATCAAGCCGCGGGTGAAGCTTATGGCGCTTCTGCGACTGCCGACGTCTACGAACACGGTGCGACCACATGGGATATTGACGGTACGACATCTGACGCTTCTGGCGCCCTTCATGATGGCGTAGATACCACCTCAGAACATAACTCTAACGACCTCGACTCCACTGGTTACGGCCTCGCCGGCGAAGGTAAGGCTGCTGCCGACAACGGTCTAGCCAATGCTTCTAAGCACACTGTCCACCGCTCTATGCTTGCTGGTACTTCTACCGACACTTTTGCCAAAACTAAAATGACTATCATTTGTAACAACGCTGGCGGCTACTCCGTCACTGCGACCGCAACCGCCCTTACGAACGTCACAGCAGCGGAAGACATCGCTGTCAATACCGCCTACGGTACTTCTACCGATAACTATGCTACGTCCGCCTATAACCTAAAGACTATCAATGTCTCTACTGGTGTCACCGGTGCGACTGGTCCTCAAGCTCCGACCACGGAAGGCATCATTGCCAAGAAAACTAGTGTTACCGCCGACAACGGTGATTCCGTCGAGGTAATTTACGGTATGGGTATTAAGTCTGCTCAGAAATCTGCAACCTACGCTGGAACCGTTACCTACAAGCTTTACAAGGGCGTTAACCCGACCTTAAATTAATTAAGAGTCAATTAGGCTTGCCAAAAATCCCTCCCTCCGGAGGGATTTTTTATCCTCTTATTCTCCTCCTTAAATCTCGTTTATGCTATAATCTCCTTATGAGTAAAGATATCGACCTTGATTATGATTTAGCAAAAGAAATCCTCGACGAAATCAAGTCCGACCCAATGGGCGAATGGTTCTCGCTCCCTACTTCTTTCCCGGAAGCGGAACTCCTCCGAATTAAAGACCTTTCAAAAAGAGTTAGAGAAACCTCCGACTTCCTCGTCTGTATCGGAATCGGCGGAAGTTATCTCGGCGCACGCGCCGTTTACGAAGCCCTCGGTCTCGCCGAAAACTCAAAAACAAAGCTCCTCTTCGCCGGAAACTCTCTCTCTTCTCGCGAGCTGAAAAAGGTCTTAAAAACCCTCGACGGCCACGATTTCTCGCTTAACATTATCTCAAAGTCCGGAACGACTCTCGAACCCGCCGTCGCCTTCCGAATTTTAAAGGAAAAGCTCGTCGAAAAATACGGCGAAAAAGAAGCAAAATCCCGAATCTTCGCGACGACCGACCCTTCTTCTGGCGTCCTTCGCGCCGAAGCCGAAGCTAACGGCTACGAAACTTTCGAAATCTCAAACGGCGTTGGCGGCCGTTACTCTGTCCTCTCCCCCGTCGGCCTCTTTCCGCTTGCGGTCGCCGGTTGCGACATCGACGCCTCGCTTTCTGGCGCGCGCGAGTGCAAGGAGACCCAGCTCGCCCCCGACCGCCTCGAAGATTCGATGCTCGTCTCTTACGC
>JAFRFM010000044.1 GCA_017434345.1 Candidatus Saccharimonadota bacterium | reverse complement strand
TAATTTCTTGATAAAATCACGGAATTTTTGACTATTTGCATCAACGTATTCTTGAACTTCTTGGTTATTCTCCGAAGCCTTTTTGAAAATCTTACTACCATGCTCATCAGTTCCAACCTGGAAACGAACGTTATCCCCTTTCAGACGGCGGTAGCGAGCATAGGTATCCGCGAGAAGATAGTCCATAGTATGACCAATATGCGGAGCACCATTTACATAAGGAATAGCAGTAGTGATATAAGTATTCTTTGGCATAGATATATTTTACAACAGAAACTGACAGTTGTAAAGTTGAGTGTATCTAATTAGACGGTTCGAAGCTTAGTTGTCGATATCAAAATCGCTATTGTTGTCTGAACTGCTAGATTCGGTGTCTGTATCAGTGTTGGCATCTGTATTTGTGTTGGTGTTGTCGGTGTTGTTGGTATTATCGGTATTATCGGTGCTATTGTCGCTAGAACTATTGTTATCAAATTCCTCTTCGTCGCTACTTACACAGGTATAATTTTTAGATAGATAATACTGTCTAAGACCAGCTAACGACGTAATAACGTCATTGTTGGCGTCAAGGCTAAGACCTAGTAGAGACGCGTTTGTATTGTCAATTTTTTCAGCTTCGGCGTAGTGTGTAATGGTAGATTTTGTGCCAGAAACTGGGTAATTGCTAGCAAACGGGTCGGTATTAAAACCGAGCTGATTATAAATATTACCGTAGTCAAGACGGGCACGACGAGAACCTTCGGAGGCGGCGTCCTCACTTATGTAATTATAGGTATCGTTAGTAGAGAAATCTACTAATTCATCGTCAAAGTAGTTAGCGATGATTTTCTGTTCATAGCTAGCGATTGATGGTTTGTCGGCAAGGTCTTCAGAAGTTGAAGTATAAGTACAGATGAGAGATGCCTCTTGAGTTTCGACTTGCGCCTGGCTAGAATCGTTATTATTGTTGGACGAGTTAGTGTTAGTTTTGTTGTTATTATTATTGTTAGTGATGATAAACAATATAAAGACAACTACAACGGCAACGAGCGCAACAGCGGCAATAATAATAATCGCGATTAGAAGGCTGTTTTTCTTATTTGCTGCAGTTTTTGGGGGTTTAGTTTTCGTCGGTTTAGGGGTAGGTTCGGAGTGATTAGGCGCGGTAGGGGAATAGCTGAGTGCCGAGCCAATAGAACCAGGAACCGGGTCGGCAGGTTTAATTTCTTTTGCCTGCATTTCCGATTCGGAAGTTTGCCCCGCGGAATGTAGTGAGGCCGCTGTTGGATAAACATCGTTTGCCGGAGCGTTTGTATCTGGAGCATTTGTATCTGGTGTTGCTGCGTCCGAGACAGATGTTTCAGTAGTAGTTGGTTCAGAGGTAATCGGGGCTGCCGGCTCTAGAGTAGTTGGTGCTTCCGTAACTGGGATAGAAGTTCCAACAGACGGTACTGGCTCTGTTTCGGATGCTTCAGTGGAAGGTTCCGAGACGGCCGGTGTTTCAGTCAGCGTTTCGGTTGGTGTAGCGCTAGGGGTGATACCCGCTTCGGCGTCTAGCTCGGCAGCGGCGGCAGCAATATCTACAGATGGAGTAGAAGTAGTTGGGCTCTTAGGGCTAGCAGTAGTGGTATCTACGGATGGGGTAGGCTCGGGAGCAGGCTCGCCGGCGGCAGCGGCGGCATCCGAAGCTAGCTGATCGATAGCGGAAACAACATCAGCCTGGTCGGACGCAGATACGCTAGGTTTGCTTGAAGCCGTAGCTTCAGGGGTGACTGCGGGAGGTTCAGATACGGGAGCAGGATCGCTCGCAGACTGCGGAGTTAAGCCCGCGTGGACATCATTCGCCGACGAAGTCGTCGCGTCATCTCCACTAATATCAGCTGCGGACCCACCCGTAGCATTTGGTTCTGGATTTGGTTTATCTTGATCCGGATTCATACAAAAATGCTCCCATTAACTAATATACTTTATACTATTTTAACGCTTATGGTTAAAATTAGCAAGAGCGATTTATGATTTTTTAGTAAGAGCGGCTTGCAATTTTTTCCAATCAGTTAAATCTAGGTCGGATGGACGGATATCGGGAGAAAAATCAAGTTCGTTAAAAATTGGTATTAGTTTAGTTTTTTCAACGCCAAGATTTTTTATAAGTTTTTTACGGGGGGCGGAAAAGCCACGTTTAACTAGTTTAATAACTTCCGGGGATACTTCGGCAGGTTTCGGTTCTAGGATGATAACCTGGCTATCGACTTTTGGCGGAGGAGTAAAAAGGTCGCGTTCAACGACTGGGCCGAGAGAAACTTTCGCGAGATTTTGAGCCGAGAGAGAAATAACTGTATGTTTCCCTTTTCTGGCGGCAATTCGCTCGGCAACTTCTTTCTGAATGAGCAGGGTAATTTTTAGCGGGCGATTCTCGGTTTGCAAAAGTTTCATGATAATCGGCGAGGTAATATAATAAGGAATATTTCCGGCGACGACGTAGGGCTCTTTAATTTTATTAAGGTCAAAATCGAGAAAGTCCGCATTGACTACCTCTAAGTTCTTTCCGGGGAAAGAATTGGGAAGATTATGCGCTAACCTCTCATCGAATTCAACGGCGATAACTTTTGGAAAAACACGGAGAAGTGAGCTAGTTAGTGTACCAAGACCGGGGCCGATTTCGAGACAAGTAGGTTGGACTTGCGTTACTTCAGGGGCCGATTTTGTTGATTTGACTGGTTTCGCCGATTTAGCTGATTTAGTAGATTTCGCCAGTTTTGCTGGCCCGATTCTTGCGAGCGAGGCAATATCGTCTAGCACGAAACGGTTTTTAAGCCAATGTTGTCCGAGAGATTTATTGTTTTTTAACACCATACTAGTACCAGTGTTTATTCCACCACCAGTCCATAGCCTGTTGCCACCCACCATAGCGACCGGTGACGTATTGTGCCAGCCATTTAATCTGTGTTACGGGGTTAGTTTCCCAGTCTGCGCCCATTTCAGCCATTTTCTTACCCGGGAGAGCCTGCGGAATACCATAGGCGCCTGAGGAGGCATTTTTCGCATCGTAACGGCAGCCGGATTCGTGATAAATAAGGGTAAGTGCAGAATAGAGGTCGGCCTCGGAAACACCAGCAGCGCGTGCCCAGCTAGCACAGGTATCCCATTCTGGAGGAATACTTTTTACCGTAGCGGCTTTTTTCGCATTTTTTGTACCAATGACGGTGATTTTATTGACTGGCTCTTTTGTAGTTGCTTCGCTAGCCAATTCGCGAGAAACCTCAACATTGTCTACGAAGTTAACTTGATAAACAGAGGTGGTCATACCGTCTTCGCCGACTTGACGAACTTCGGTAACGCCTTCGTCAAGATTAGGGTCTTCTACGGTTTCCTCCTGATAAGCAATAGGGGTCTCAATAGTTACGGTGCGGCCGCCGTTTCTAGTAATCTGATAGATAGAGGCGTCGCCGGCTTCTAGGAAGTAGGTATTCGGGACGAGCTTAATCTCATCACCGTCGTAAATCGTTATACCGGCAGACCTAGCGATAGTATAGCCGTCATAACTAGGGGTCATGAGGTATTTCTTAGTCTGGCCGTCTATAATTATGACCGGACGAGCGCGATAAATGTTGATTTTAAAGTTATCATCGGTAATGCGCTCGGTAAGGGCTGGCTCAACCGCATCGGCGTCGCTAATCTGATAATTAGCACGTTCTAAAGCTTCGCGGACGGTAATAGCGTCGCTTTTTATGGTTAATTTAGATTTTTGGTCGAAAATCGTAATATAATGGCTCTCGGCCGCGTAATCAGAGGTTTCTGTCGGTTTTTCGTTATCTGCGAATGTGTTCGGGACTGTACGAGAGAGCGCACCAAAAGAAGCGGTAGTCAGGACGGCCCCTATAAAATACATAGCCAAACGAGCCTTATTTAATTTAAGTCTCATAATTCCATTATATCACAAAATGCTAAAAAGGTAAAGGTTTTGAGGGCTACTACTGCTATCAACGGGCTTCATTGAACGGCAATTGCAAACTTATTTTTATAATATATTATCTACGCCGACTGTCGGAATATTGAGTGCCTTGTGCGCGGACAGGCATATTGCCTGGCGTACCACTGGCAGAGCCGGAAGTAGTGACATTTTGGGAAACTGCAACAGTTTGGACAGTATTGCCACTAATTTTTAGGTCATAAGATGCACCGGTTTTTAGCTTATCTGAGGAGATAAGGATAGAGCTGTAAGATTTTTTCGGTGAATAAGTAATTTCCCCAAAAGTAAAGCTGTCCTTATAACTAGAAGTGAGATTTATTAAAACTGATGGTTGAGATGCGGAGGTAGCGTTCTGCGCCATACCGCTAGAACCGACTGCAATAAGCGTACCACCGGAAATTTCCATTTTACCATTATAATCAAGAGCGCCATTACCGTTATCTGTCGGGCCGTCAACATAAACCGTACCGCCGGAAATTATGATACTGCCATTACTGTCTAAGCCATCGCCAGCAGCATTCACATAGACATTTCCACCAGAAATCGTCAAAACCCCACCAGAATCAGCATCCATCGCGCCGCCGCCTTGCATCGGTCCGCCATTACCACCAGATTGATCGTTACCGCCAGAAACATTAAAACCGTCGTCAGATGATACAAGCGAAACTTCGCCGCCAGAAACAGTAATATTTGTGCCTTCAATACCCTCATAGCTCTTTGTGACATTGAGCTTACCGCCGGAAATGGTAACGGTTTCGTCGGCATGAACGCCATCATCGCTAGAGGTGGCGGTGATTTCCCCGCCGGAAATAGCAACGTTTGTATTCGAGTGAACCGCATCGTCAACGGCGGAAATATCGAGTTTACCATTTTCGATTAGTAATTCCCCGTCGGCTTTAATTCCCTTGCCGTTAGACTTTAGCGTGGCAGAGCCGGAACCAGAGATAGTGACACTGCCCTGCGAACTGATTGCGGCGCTGGGGTCGTCGCCGGTTTCGGTCGAGGTAAGCGTATTGTCACCGATAAACTCTATTAGAACGCTTGCGCCGCCTTTAATATGAACAGGCGAGCCGTCGGAACGGGCGATAGACACATTATCGAGAATAAGCTTTACATTTTCGCTAGTATTGATAATAATGTAGCCATTAGAGGTAGAGCCGGTAACATAGTAAGTACCACCTTTATTGATTTTATTTTGGCCGTCGGATAGAGTAAGCGTAGACTCGCTACTATTATCGAAATCTGATGAGGTAACCACGGGTTTTACCTCACTAGTCTGATTTGAGTTTACGACAATGAAGGTGATTCCCGCAGCGAGCGCGGCAACACAGGCGACCGAGCCAACTGCTAGTGCAATTTTTTTCTGTTTAGATAGCTTTTTAAACTTTTCCATAGTATTCTCTCCTTTTATATTATAACGCTTCTTCATCTAATGTGTGAGACAAAGCGATTTTTAAGTTACCATTTTTTACGCGCAGGGCATCGATAAAGGTTTTTTCATTAGTTCCCCTCTTTAGGTTCACGCGATAGGTCAGCTCGAAGAGGCTACCGAGGTTCGTAGTCTTAGCTTTTTCGAGAGTGTGAGAGGTTGTAAACTTGTCAAAAACGTCGTCAAAGACTCCAGTATAGTCGAGATCTTCCGGAACGAGAACAATAAGTTTTTTATTCTGATGCTCACCAAAACTGAAAATGGTAAGCAGGGCGGTAGCGAGGGTCACGAGTATAGTAAAGACAGCGGCGAAGGCTAGATAGCCAGTACCAACTGCGAGACCAATGGCCATCGCGAAAAATACGGATAAAATTGCACGGGAATTGCCTGGAATACTACGAAAACGAACGAGCGAGAACGCACCCATTACCGCAACACCAGTTCCGAGATTGCCGTTTACTAATAGAATTACCGTAGCGACTAAGGCAGGCAAAATTGCGAGAGTGGTCGTCATGTTACGGTTACTATTTGCGGTTTTCATATGCGTAAGCGCAACGATAATGCCGAGCGCAAACGCGGTGCCGAGACAGGCGAGAAAACCTTCGATAGTTAAAGTTGATCCTAAAATACTATTAAACATAATCTACTCCTTTCATGATTAAATATTTTTGCGTTGAGCTATGAACAAAGTCTTGAGTTGTATCGTCTGTTAACGCTACCGTAGCTTTTTTCTTACGTTCAAGCTTTTGGCAGACGCGACCGTATTTTGAGAAAGAGGCTGGATAAATCTTTAATCTAGACAAAGCCCGAGTAAACCAGACTGGGAAAGCGCTAACGGCTTTTACTTCCATAATAACTTCGTTGTTTTCGAAGTATAGTTCTCCTGTATCCCCACGCTCTAAGAAAAGTCCTGTTTCACGGCTACGCACATTACTATCAAAAGTTATGCGAAAGGCGTCATCGTCTTTATCGCAGTAGGAAAGACGATCGTAGGCAAGGTATAATGACGGCTTTAGGCGATAAAAATTCATGCAATAGTCTAACTCTGCTTTGATTTGCGGGTTATTAGTCTTTAGATTACCGGTCTCAAGGTAAGCGTAAAACTCACCGAGCGTAGTACTTATGCGACGTTTATAGCCAGTACCGTCGAATTTCTTTTTTATTTCGATGAAAACTGTGTCGTTTAAACTTTTTGGTACATTATAACTACGTACACGAACTTTTTCCTTATACAGGGGTTTTTCGAGCGAGTGCATAGCGAGATATTTATTATCCGTATCAAAATAGATACTACAGTTTGTGCTTTTATAGTAATAATCTTTTTCGAGATGGTTGCTAATTAAGCTCATGAGATTACGATACTGCTCCTGAGTTAATAGGTATTTTATCTCGGTTCTTTCAAATACTTGTTTTATCATGTTTACATTGTATAATGTAAACCTTAAAGAAAACTTAAAGAGTTTTAATCTTCGATAATATCGATATGGGCGTCTTCGAGCTGGTCGGAATCGACAACGGACGGGGAAGACATCATAAGATCTACACCGGAGCCGTTCTTCGGGAAAGCAACAACGTCGCGGATGTTTTTAGTGTCTTCTAATACCATGAAGATACGGTCGATACCGAAGGCGCAACCTGCGTGCGGAGGCGCACCAAACTTAAAGGCGTTTAGCATGCCGCCAAAACGCTCCTCGACATATTTTTCGTCATAGCCGAGGATGCCAAATGCTTTATACATGACTTCCGGATTATGATTACGGACGGCGCCGGAACAGATTTCGTAGCCGTTCATGACCATATCGTATTGGTCGGCAACGATAGCTAATTTTTCCTCGTTAGTGTTCGCTTTTTCTAGAGCTTCTACACCACCACGAGGCATAGAGAACGGGTTGTGCCCGAAATCAATCTTTTTCTCGCCGTCATTAAATTCATAGAACGGAAAATCTACAACCCAACAGAGGGCGACGATATTATCATCTTTTAGTTTAAAGTGATCCGCAAAGGAGATGCGAAGCTCGCCGAGAACCTTATTAACCTTCTCGCGAGTGTCTGCGCCGAAGAATACTGCATCGCCGTCTTCCGCGCCGGTAAGTTCTTTAATCTTTTTTAGCTCTTCAGGTTTTAGGAATTTAGCAATCGGGGATTTTTCTGTACCATTTTCATATAATATATATGCGAGACCGCCGGCGCCAAGCTTGCGAGCTTGGTCGGTAAACCCGTCAATCTGTGAACGAGTGAGCGAAGCGCCGTTTTTAACACAGAGAGCTTTAACGCAAGGAGACTGGAAAACTTTAAACTCGGTGCCTTTTAGAGCTTCGGTAAGCTCGATAAGTTCCATTTCGTAGCGAAGGTCCGGCTTATCCGTACCAAAACGCTCCATAGATTCGGTATAGGAAAGGCGCGGGATTTCTTCGCTCAGGAGTTTCTTCCCGGCAAATTTAGTAACGAGGCTCTTAATCAACGGTTCTACCTCCTGCCTAACGACTTCACCGTCATCGACAAAGGCCATTTCGCAGTCTAGCTGATAAAAGTCACCGTAGAGACGGTCGGCACGAGGGTCTTCGTCGCGGAAGCAAGGAGCAATCTGGAAATAACGGGGGACGCCACCAACCATAAGGAGCTGTTTGAACTGTTGCGGGGCCTGCGGTAAGGCATAGAACTTTCCGGGATGGATACGGGAAGGAACGAGAAAATCACGAGCGCCTTCCGGGGAAGAATTCGCAAGGATAGGGGTAGGAACCTCGATAAAATCATGTTCTGTCATATACGAGCGCATAAACTGATAAAACTCAGAGCGGCGACGGATTAATTTTTGCATACTAGGGCGACGAAGGTCGAGATAACGATATTTCAAACGCAAATCTTCGCCAGTTTCAGCACCATCGTCATGAGTATTTACCGGGGGAGTTTCAGATTTATTCAAAAGTGTAAGCTCATCTACGACTAATTCAATATTGCCAGTAGGGATGTTTGGATTCTTTAGCTCAGGAGCGCGCTCGCGTATCTTACCGGTAGCAGTAATCACGAATTCGTCGCGCAAGGTTTCGGCGAGGGAGAAAGATTCCTTCGTATCGGGAGTAACGACGAGCTGGATAAGGCCTTTATGGTCGCGGAGGTCGATAAAGATTAGGCCGCCGTGGTCTCGGCGAGAATTAACCCAGCCGGAAACGGTAACGGTTTTTTGTAGATAATTCTTTAAGTCTTCTGACAATATTCTCATTACATAATTCTAACACAATTCTATCTAAAAACCAAGTGCTACCCCTATAGCGCGTAAGAATAATTACTTATGTCGGCGGTCAGGCGTGCTCCCCCTGTCTTCACAGGGGTCGCACCCTGACCCTGCGCCTAGCAAGGCGCAGAGCCCGACATAAGTAATTATTCTTGCGTTCCTCCAGTCGTGTTGCTTTCTATACGTGAGAGGTTGCGTTTCATTACAGCGGCGAGGTTACTGTCGCTGTCGAAATCGTCAGTTGGCTCGTAGCCGAGGAGGTGCGTGACGAGCATTTTATACGTCAATAGGCCGACGACCTGACCAGTTTGGTTAATGACGACGTAGAAGAATGAATTCGTGCGCAAAAAGGCAGCCATAGCCTGTTCTAAAGTATAATCTTCTCGTAAATAATAAACCGTCTTATCTATATATGCAGACGCCCTATCGGTATCGCGAATTTCTAATGAGTTCAAATTATCCGTATGAAGTACACCAACAATATGATGTCCATCAGAACTAAGTACCGGAAAATGCGAATAGCCGGATTGATAAAGACGGTCGAGCATGAGCGGGCCGAGAAAATCGTGTTCAAAAACGAAAGTGATTTTATTTTTCGGAAGCATAATGCTGCTAACTTTTCGGTCACGAAAACTAATCGCAGAAGCAATGGTAGCACGGTCTTTTTTAGACAATACGTCAAATGGAGTATTCTTAATAACCCATAAAAAATCCTCAAGCGTTTTCGGGGTGTAGATTTGCGGAATCTCCGGCTCTGTTTCTGTCTCCGGTTCTGATGCCGCTTCAGGTTCAGAATCTAAATTACGGCGGTTAACAAGTTTTTTGATAAAGTCTTGCATAGTCACCTGCCAAAAATTATGTTAATATATAATAAGTATACCATAAATTAGGAGTAAAATGGAAAGAAGTTTTTCGAAATCTGGATTCTCAAAAATCGGAATCGCAATAATCGCCGTATTGGTAGTATTATTTGCGGGATTGTTAACTTGGAGTTTATCTAATAAAAAAGCAAATGAGGTAGACTATAGTAAATACGATTTCAATTCTTACATCGGCGCGAGTGAGGACAATGGAAACATAGCAGACCATGTAAAAGGTTCGAAAGATGCGCCAGTATTGATTTTTTGAATATGCAGACTATCAATGCCCGGGTTGTGCAACTGTAAACCCTCGTGTAAATAAGCTCGTAGAAGAATATGATGGAAAAGTAGGTGTAGTCTATAGAAATTTCTTACTTTCCTATCATAAAAATGGTACGGCGGCGGCTAGCGCGGCGGAAGCAGCGGGGCTTCAGGGGTACTGGAAAGAATATGCAGATAAGCTTTTTGCAAATCAATCGACTTGGGAATATGCTTCTGCCGATGAGCGAACGGATTTATTTGTAGATTTATTTGAAGATGTTACGGACGGCAAGGGCGATGTAGAAAAGTTCAAATCTGATATGGCTTCGAAGGAAGTAGCGAAGAAAATTGATTTCGACATGGGAATTGGGAAGAAAATTGAAATTCCAGGAACGCCAGCGTTATATCTTGATGGTGAGTGGTTAGATTTCTCGGAAGCAAATACCGAAGAGAAGTTCTTGAACTTTATGCGTGAGCGGATTGACGCGAAGCTAAAGTCTCAGAGCTAAATAAATTAAGTGCTCTCACCGGCGGTCAGGCGAAAGCACTTAATTTATTTAGTTATGAGATTTTAGTTTCGATGAACTCTTGCCATGGGGCAGGAGGAATCTGAGACTTCTTGTGCGAGTTCGCACGTTTCAGTCCGATACGCATATTAAAATTCATGCTCCTGTTTAAATGTGATCGTTCTATCGACCAATCCGTATTACCAGATAATTCTGTCTAACGGTTGTTAGGAAAAAGAACGACTTTATCTATATTAGCAAAGGTTTTTGTAAAAGTAAAGTGCTAATTTTTTTCGTCTGTAAATTCGGCGAGATAGAGGATATTTTCGTCTTTTTTATTTGTCATATGGACTAAAATGTGATTTTTTACTTTATTGTCCTCAACATATGGGTCGATAAATACATTTTTTACTGCTGGAGAGGAAATAATTTGTTTTGGTAAATCAGGTCCGTTGTCTTCATAAAGTTGAATAGGTTCGTTCATGCGAACGGAGCGAGCAAGAGTGCCGGAAAAATTTTTATCGGAAAATGTCTCATCTTCTATATTTATTTTTGTAAATTTCATCGCCTTGCCACGATCCATACCAAGAAAATCTAATCTGTCTCCGATAGGCATAGATTCGCCGATATAGGTTTTAATTTTTGAGGGGTCGTCTAGATTATTAGAGTTGATATCCTCAAAAAAGTCGTCACGATGTTCCATAATATATTCAATCGCGAAGTCGTCGGCATAAGTTTCGCCTGGCATTTCACGATAAGAACGAGAGCGCAAAACTTCCATTCTTTGAGCGCCTTTCTTGCCAATACCGAATTCATCAAGCCGTGTTAAGAAATTTTTAATTGAGCCTATTAGCCCATTTTTTGATTTTCCGGAATTTTCTCGCTCGTCTTTTTCCCTTCTGCGGCGACTCTTATTTTTAGCAACGGCGATAGACAACGCGTTAATGACATTATCCTCTCGGTCTAATTCCGGTATGAGATAGTTCATTTGAAAATCATAGGCGTGTCCAAGTTCGTGAGCAAGAATGAAGGTTGTCACGAGATTTTGATTACGCATAACATCCCTAGGGCTAGCGCCAAGTCTAAGGGCTAACATTTTTAATGTGTTCTCGGACTTAAAGGGCTCATTATCGCTTGTTTCGCTAGATTTTACATAAGATTCGGGATGGGAAAAGTTAAAATCGATTTCGCTAGTATAATATGGACCGTCTTTAGGCGAGGTTGTACAACGAAAACGTGCTTTTGTGTTGTCAGAGAGGCAGATATTACTAAGGCAAGGATACTCTTCAATTAAATTTTGATATACGTTAAGTAGCTGTTGGTTATCAGTCTGAGAAAGTAAATCTATGTTGTCCTTAGTATGGTCTTGGAAATAATACTGTAGATTGTCTGCCGTATAATTATAATAGTTCTTAAGTTTATCGGGGTCGAAATATAAAGTATCAGAATTATCCTGGGGTGAAGATTCAATATTATTATGATTTTTCATAAGGTTATTGCCGGATTAGTAGTAAAATAATAACGGCAGTTGCTAGGAATATGCGGTAGTAACCAAAAGTCTGAAGCGTGTGTGGTTTTTTAAGATAGCGCATGACAAAGTTAATTGCGAAAAGGCCAGAAACGAAGGCGATTAAATTCGAAAGTGAGAGGACGCTGAGATTACTAAATAGATACTCGCGAGCAGACGAGCTAATAAGGGTTTTTAGACAGACTGCGGTCATGAGTGGGATAGAAACTAGGAAGGAATATTCCGCAGAAGATTCTGAGTTTAAGCCGGCTACACGACCGGCAACGATAGTAGAGCCAGAACGCGAAACACCGGGAATTAGAGCAAAAACTTGTGCGATACCGATAAATAAGGCACGGGACGGAGTCAGACGGTCTTCGTTTTTTAGTTCTGAAAAATGAGGCAGCTTATCGACGAGAACCATCAAAAGACCTACAAAGCCCATCGCAATAGCGATAACATAGAGAGAGGAGAAGAACGGAGCCTTTTCGATAAAACCAGAGAGTAATAGTCCAGCGAGACCGGCCGGGATACAAGTGATGACAATATTGATAGCTAGGCGGTAGTTATGGTTTTTAAAGATATCCACGAGAATTTTTATTATTTTCTTTCGGAAGAAGACAAGTAATGCGAGTAGCGTGCCGAAGTTGATTAGTTCTAGAAAATAATGGAAATCTTCCGTACGAGTCATGAAAAGTTGCTCGATGATTTCTAAGTGGCCGGAAGAAGAAACTGGGATAAACTCCGTTAATCCCTGGACTAGGCCTAAAATAATTGCGCTCCAGATATGCATAACTATATTGTATCATAAATTTATCGGGCTAAGCCAATATGCTTTTGTCGGGCTCTGCGCCTTGCTAGGCGCAGGGTCAGGGTGCTACCCCTGTGAAGACAGGGGGAGCACGCCTGACCGCCGGCAAAAGCATATTGGCTTGGTTTGATAAATTTATGGTATAATAGGTGTAAGTTTTAGGGTTAAATAAGGCGTTTTTATGTCAGGACATAGTAAGTGGGAGACGACTAAGCGCCAGAAAGCAGTAGTTGATGCGAAGCGTGGTGCGTTATTTACGAAAATTGGTAATCAAATTGCGATTGCAGCGAGAGCTGGCGCAGACCCAGCAATGAACCCTTCTCTTGCAATGGTGCTAGAAAAGGCGAAACACGCAAATATGCCGAAGGCAAATATTGAGCGGGCGATTGCGAGGGCCTCTTCGAAAGAAGGTGCCGCGCTAATTGAGGAGACTTATGAGGCTTATGGTCCGGGTGGAATCGGTATTATTATCGAAACTGCGACAGATAATAAAAACCGGACGATACCAGAAGTACGTAATACTTTACAGAAAAATGGCGGAAGAATGGCCGATCCTGGGAGTGTTATGTTCCAGTTTGAAAGAAATGGCGTAATCTTTATCGCTGATAGGGGTGAGGAGGCCTTAATGACGGCGCTAGAAGCCGGAGCGGAAGACGCGGTTGAAGAGGAAGATGGTATTGAAATCATAACTGCACCAACTGATTTAGCAAAAGTGAGACAGTCCTTAGTAGATGCTGGATTGACAGTTAATTCTGCAGAATTAAAATATGTGGCGGCGAATAAGATTGAACTATCTGGAGAAGATTTAGAAAAGGCCGAGAAGTTGCTTGATGCGGTTGATGATTTAGACGATGTAACCGCGGTACACACTAACCTGGGATAAAGATGCGTAGTAGAATTGCTAAGATTTTCTACGTGGTACTTATTTGCGCTATAGTTTTTGGTATAGGTATTTTTATCACAAATAGGCTATCCGAAAAGAGAGGTACTGCGAAAATTATTGCAGCTAATTTTGTAGGATATGATTTTACGAGGGCAGTAACTGGAGACGGTTCGCAAGTTTCTATGTTGGTAAAACCTGGTTCTGAGACTCATAGTTTTGAGCCGACACCAGAGGATATTATAAATATAAAAAATGCGGACCTGTTTATATATACAGGTGGAGAATCTGATGATTGGGTAGAAAAATTATTGGAAAATAATCAAATCTCCGAGGAAAAGGTGCTACGGATGATGGACATCGTAGAAGTGAAAGAGGAGAAAATTGTTGAAGGAATGGAGGGGGAGCACGAAGAAGAAGTTGAGTATGACGAGCATGTTTGGACTAGTCCGAAAAATGCAATAAAAATTTTAGATGGGATTAGGGACAAATTAGCAAAAATATATCCGGAAAATGCTGAAAAATACGAGAAAAATACCGCAGAATATACGGAGAAAATTGCCGAAATTGACGCGGGGTTTCGTAAAATAGTAAATTCCGCAAATAAAAAAGAGCTGATTTTCGGAGACCGGTTCCCTTTTAGGTATTTTGTTGATGAGTATGGGTTAGAATATTATGCAGCGTTTCCGGGATGTTCGGAGCAAACGGAAGCAAGCAGTAATACGGTCGCGTTTCTCGTTGATAAGGCGCGGGAGGATGGTATAAAGGTTATATTGAAAATTGAATTGACGAGTGACAAACTCGCAAAGACCATTGCAGATGAGGCAAATGCAAAAGTCTTAGAATTAAATGCGGCGCATAATATTTCGCAGGAAAATTGTGAACGGGGGGTGACATATGTGGATATTATGGGGGAAAATATTGAGGTCATTAGAGAAGCGTTGGAGTAGTGCGTAACTAGCACGCTTTCCATGAAATCGGGCGAACTCCGTTCGCCCGGTGCTACTGGTGCTACGCGCAAAAAACAGGCTATGCCTGCTTTTTCGATTTTATGGTAGCACGGACTGGGATTGAACCAGTGACCTTGGGCTTATGAGTCCCACGCTCT
>JAFRFM010000043.1 GCA_017434345.1 Candidatus Saccharimonadota bacterium | reverse complement strand
ATTTAAATTTTAAATGGGAAAAGGTGGGTCATATATGACTAATGATTTGCAGAAGGCCATTGATGAGATTACTAATAACTCATCGAGCGATGCGACGAATGGTAGCGACGCTGCGGCTGAACTAGAATCGAAGATAAAAAATCAGATGGGAGTACCACCGGTACCTCCTACGGTTGGTGATGGTGTTCCGCCAATGCCAGTTCCGGGAGCAGCGCCTGAGGTGCCAACACCGGAAGTTGCTCCGGCACCGGCGCCAGCACCTGAGATAAATCAAGGGGTTGCCCCACAGCCAGCTCCAGTTGCAGAGGCAGTAGCTGCGACTGAGACACCGATTGCGGCGCCAGAAGCGACCTCGATTGTACCAGATGTGCAACCGGCATCGGTTGAAACGACTATGGGTGGTGATTTAGCAAAAGTAAAGGAGTCTGCACTCCAGGAGTTAGTACCGCTTATGGACAAAATAGATATTCCGGCGACGGAAAAGTTTGATATTTATCGTGAAGTGATTGAATCGACGAAGGATAAGTCTATTGTCGAGAAGGCGTTTGAGGCGGCTAAGGCGATTGAGGACGAAAAGACAAAAGCTGAGAGCCTGCTTAAGCTTGTACAGATTATTGATACGCTGTAAATATGGCTTGACCAAATATAAAAGATACTCTAGTTGGCGGTCAGGCGTACTACCCCTGTCTTTACAGGGGTAGTACCCTGACCCTGTGCCGAGCTTCGGCACAGACTCCAACTAGAGTATCTTTTATATTTGGTTGAACTATATTAGATATATCAATAATCTGTACGAGTTTTAGTTGCTCGGTTTAGTATTAAACTGGTCGGCTTTAGCCGACCAGTTTAATACTAATACATGCCGCTCATGTCTGGAGCTGGGTTGGAGGTTTCTTTTTCTGGGACATCGACGATTAGTGCGCCCATTGTAATCGTAGTAGCGGCGATACTGATGGCGTTTTGGACTGCTTCGCGAGTAACGCGAGCTGGGTCGATGACGCCGGCTTTTTTGAGGTCGATAAGGCCTTTTTCTGGTTCCATGACATTAATTCCCTGTCCGTCTTTGGCATTTTCCGCTTCGGCGAGGAGAGCTTGCGCATTAAGACCAGCGTTTTCCATAATTGTGATAAATGGTGCTTTCATGGCATTTTTAACGATAGTAGCGCCAGTATCGTTGCCCTTGATTTCTTTAGAGAGATTAAGCAGAGTAACTCCGCCACCAGTAACGATCCCCTCAGAGAGGGCGGCTTTAGTAGCGGCAACGGCATCATCGACGCGGAATTTTTTCTCATCAATTTCAGTTTCGGTAGCACCACCGACTTTGATAACGGCGACTTTACCTTCGAGGGCGGCGGCGCGTTTTTCTAATTCCCCGCGCTCGTAATCGGAAGTAGCGATGTCCATTTGCGAACGGATAAGAGAAATGCGGTCGGAGACGGCGTTTTTATTACCGGCGCCCTTAATAATAGTGCTTTCGTCTTTTGTGGCGATGACTTTAGCAGCAGAGCCGAGAACTTCAAGGCTAACTTCTTCGAGTTTAAGACCTTGTTCTTCGGAAACGACAGTAGCGTCGGTGAGAAGAGCAATATCCTGCATAATTTCCTTACGGCGATCGCCGAAGGCAGGAGCCTTTAAGACGAGGGCATTAAAGGTACCTTTTAGCTTATTAAGAACGAGGAGGCTCAGTGCTTCGCCTTCAACTTCTTCGGCAATAATAACGAGATCTTTCTTCCCGGCTTGAGCGCATTGTTCAAGAAGGGGAAGAATTTCTGAAGAGCTGCTGATTTTCTTATCCGTCACTAAGATTAGAGGTTTCTCAAAGATGGCCTCTTGACGATTTACATCGGTAACAAAGAATGGAGAGCTATAGCCTTTATCGTAGCTAAAGCCTTCAACGATTTCCTGTTCCATTTCGAGACCTTGCCCGGCTTCGACGGTAACTACGCCGTCTTTACCGATTTTACTGATGACATCAGCGATAAGTTTACCGATTTGTTCATCTCCGGCGGAGATGGTAGCAACTTCGGCGACTTTTGTATCATCGCCTTCGATTTTTTCGGCGGCTTTATCTATGCTTTTAACAATATCTGCGCCAGCTTTTTCAATTCCCTTTCTAAGTTCCATAGGGTTTATGCCGGCAGCGATGAGCTTATTTGCCTCATTAAGAATATTATAGGTAAGGACGGTAACGGTAGTAGTACCATCGCCGGCAACTTTATTGAGTTTCTGTGCAGCGGTTTTAATGAGTTTCGCACCAATCTGTTCGCCGAGGTTCTCTTCGGTGCTACCGAGATCTACGGCTTCAGCAACGGTAACGCCATCGTGAGTAATAGTAGGTGCGCCGTAAGATTTTTCGATAACTACATTCTTACCTTTTGGTCCGTAGGTGACTTTTACTGCGTCGTATAATTGTTTTGCACCACTTAGGACTTTTTTGCGCGCTTCTGATTCATAAAATATCTTTTTAGCCATATTTTCTCCTTAAATTGTTGCTAGAATATCTTTTGCATCGACGATGATGTAATCGATATTATCTAGCTTTATATTTGTTGTAGAGTATTCTTTATAGATAATTTTATCGCCTTTTTTGATATCTTTTACGTCCGGTCCGACAGATTCGACGACGGCATAAGCTGGAGTTTCTTTAGCGGCCCCAAGTAGAATGCCAGAGGCGGTTTTTTCTTGTGGTTGTTCCTTAATTGCAACAACGCGATCTAGTAGAGGTTTTATAGCCATATTTTTCTCCTTTTCTAGAATCAGTCTAGCACGAGAAATTAGCACTGTCAAGGGTCGAGTGCTAGAAAGCTTGAAAAAACGATTTAAGGCGGCACTAAATTATATCTTTTCACTGGCGGTCAGGCATATTACCCCCTGTCTTTACAGGGGTAATACCCTGACCCTGCGCCTAGCGAGGCGCAGATTCCGGCAAAAAGATATAATTTAGTGCCGCCTTAAACCGTTTTTTGGTATAATGGGGGTAT
>JAFRFM010000042.1 GCA_017434345.1 Candidatus Saccharimonadota bacterium | reverse complement strand
GGAAACTGCACAAGCGACCAAAGATGGTCTATATGTTCTAGGCTATACGGATACCAATGGAACCTCTCTACCAATATTGCAGTTAGTAAAACCAGATGGAAGCGTAGAAACCCTAACCGAAGCATTCAGCGCATTGGCAGGCGATAACCTATTTAGTGAACGCGCTAAGATGGTAGCCTTGCAATTCGCAATGAATCTAGCAGAAGTAGGTGGCAAACTAGTATTAGTGGGGCCAGCTAACTTCGCTGCTGGCACGGACACCTTTATTCTTGAGGACGGCAAGTTTATCCCATACGAGCGCAGGCTCAGCGATTCTCTTCTCTCCAACTTGCTTACAATAGGATACAAAGGGCGTATCTATGCCATGGGTTACGCACAAACGGAGAAAGAATGCGTCGCCTTTAGGTCTAGCCAGATGGTAGAGCCAGAAGACGATCCGGAAGAACAAGAAGAGAACGAGGCTTCGGAATCTGTTACCCCTGCTGCTCCAAAGTCAGGCGAAGGCAATGGCGCTAACCTAGTACAAAATGGTGGTGTATCCGCAGGAATCTTGTCGTTTGCTATAATCGCCGTGGCTTCGCTGGTCTATTGTGTAAAGCGGTGGCTTACTAACTAGTGGGCACGAAAAACGTCAAATTCTTGGTTTGTTACTCTCAAATCTCGAATTTGACGGCGAAAACCTCCATTATACTCTTAAAGAGCCCTTTCGGGGGCTCTTTACTTGTACTAAACGTTCGGTATGGCTGGGGATGAGGGACTTAATTCTCAACCCTAGTAAGTACATTGTATACCTTACTAATTTCGACGTCAACACAGCAGAAACGATATTGGAGGCTCACGGGCATACCGTTACTATATAATTATTGCATTACACATTTTTGCAAAAATTGTATTTTTGTGTAATACGTGCTATACTAGAGAAAAGGATAAACTATGGCAAGAATTAAAAGAAAATATCTAGACGAGGTTATCCGTACAATCGGAACGGAAGACATTAAAGTAATTACTGGGGTACGCCGAAGTGGTAAATCTATTTTGCTCGACGACTTCAAAAAATATGTCAAAAGCAATATCGAGAATGCAAACATTATCAGTTTTGACCTTTCTTCTCTAAAATATGAAAAGTTGCGAGAGTATCACGCCCTGAATGATTACGTTGAGGAGCATTTTGTTGACGGAGTAAAGAATTTTCTCCTAATAGATGAGGTGCAGATGTGCGAGGGTTTTGAACTGGCACTTAATAGCCTCCACGCCTCCCATAAGTACGATATCTATATTACTGGGTCTAACGCCTTTCTTGCAGGAAGCGACCTTGCCACGCTCTTTGTTGGGCGAACCTATACTATCGAAGTATATCCATTCTCCTTTGCTGAATTTATGGAATACTATGGATATAAAGATAAGTATGATGCTCTTGAAAAATATGTCCGTGAAGGCGGAATGTCTGGTTCGTACACATATAAAACTCTTGATGATAAATATGATTATCTTCGTGAAACTTATGATACTCTTATCGTCAGGGATATTGAGGAAAAGCACGGCGTTAAAAATCCTGCCGTAATGGATGGGCTATCGGACTTCTTGATGGACAACATCTCAAAACCGACATCTGCACGCAATATCACAAATACATTAAACTCGAATAAGATTGAAGCATCAAACAAGACCATCACGGAATACATTAAATATCTCTGCGAAGCGTACGCTTTTTACAAGGTGAGACGCTACGACATTAAAGGCAAGCGATATCTTGCCACGACGGACAAATACTATCTTTCAGACCACGCCTTCCGCTATGCAAAATTGGGGACGAAGACCCCTAATTTCGGCGACACTTATGAAAATATTGTGGCGATTGAATTGATGCGACGTGGCTACGAAGTTTACGCCGGAGCGATGCGAAATGGTGAAATAGATTTTGTCGCCATTAAAGACGGAGAAAAGTTGTATATCCAGGTTTCATATCTGATTACAGAGCGTGAAACAATGGAGCGTGAGGTCGCTCCTCTCATCAATATACCTGGTGGCTATAGCAAACTCCTCATCGCTGGTACGAGGCAACACGAAATGCAGTATGAGGGCATCCGCATTGTTGATATTACTGATTGGCTGTTGGAGGAATGGTACTAGAGAGCCAAAAAAATAATAAGCCCGTAGGGCTTATATTTTTTTGGCTGGGGATGAGGGATTCGAACCCCCGAATCATGGGACCAGAACCCACTGCCTTACCGCTTGGCTAATCCCCAAACTCATTCTATTATAACATAAATTTACAAAAATAGGTAAAAATCTATAAAATAAGTCAAAATTAGGCTTACTGCTCCATCCGCCTAACTACTACACTCTTCGATGTACCATCATAATAATACTCAAAATCATACGAATTACCACCATCGTCGCTTAAGGTGAAGCTATACTTGCCTCTCTTATCTCCGCTTATCTTTATAGAATATGGCGCTTCATTATTAACTACCTCTGTATCTCCTCTACCACCTTCGCCCGACCAAGACGTTACCTGTGGCCTACTTGTAAACACAATATCCTCAGAAAGCACACTATACGTCTCAAACGGCTGCTCCATACTTATCGGAACAAAGATTACCACCGCGATCACCGTAAGAGCTACCGAAATAATCCTCGGAATCTTATCTTTAAAAATCCCGAAAATCAATAGCGGAATTATCGCAAAACAGTAAGTAATCGTAATTTTTCCCCCCCAAAAAAATATTTTGTCTAAAAATTTCCTCATAACCTCATATTGACAATAAAAAGTTAACTTGTAAACTATTTACAGAAATGCTAAAATAAGCATAAGTATGATAGCATCAAATAATAATCTTCACCCCTTAGAAAACATCGAAGACGTCGAAGAATTTTACGAACGTCTTGACCGTAGCCATCTAACAAAGGCTCTTTCTCCCGAGAGACCCTATACTTACTGGACTATAGAACTTTACGATAAGAAGAACGGTATTCGTGGCGGTGGTGGGCTAGGCGTGCTAGCCGCCGATACGCGCCGTGTCGCCGAACGCATGAATGTCCCGCTTACGCTTATTACTCCGTTCTACCCCTCAGAGCAGCATCAAATTTGTAAAACCATAAGCGGAACAAATTTTAACACCAGCAACGCCGACAACACCACCAATACCAACCATGCCGCAAACACTTTTCACTTCGAAAACCTTACTCGCTCCGAAAAAGTCGACTACAACGCTTATGGTTTTAACTTCCTAGATACCGTTAATATAAAATGCAATAATCAAATCACCACTCTTGACGTCGTTGAAAAACAACTCGGCAGTACTCGTATTATCTGTATCACCGAACCGGGCTTTGGCGAACTCTATTCCGGTGATTCCGGCGGAGATCACCGCTTATACCAGGAAGTCGCCCTCGGTTTTGGTGGCTATCAGGCCCTAAAACTCGCCGGTCTAAAGCCGGCTATCATGCAATTAAATGAAGTCGCGACTTTCTTCGCCGCCCTCGCTCGCCTTGACGAATTAGCAAGTAACGGCATGGATTTCTACGAAGCCATTGTCTATACTAGAAAACATACCCTCTATACTAACCATACCCTCGTTCAAGCCGCCGAAGCTTCCTTCCATTACGACCAGTTCGAACGCTATGTTTTCCCTAATCTAAAATCCCCAGCCGTTAAAAAGTGGCTCTCCGATAAATTCGACCACGGCATTATTAAGTTATCTACCGTAACGATAGAAATCGCCGAGCTTCGCTCCGGGGTCTCAAAGCTCCACGCCCGTGTCGCTAATTACCACGAACTTTCCGGCAAAAAAGTCAAATTTAAAGCTATTACTAACGGTATAGACATCCCGACTTGGACCGCGGCCCGTGTTATCAAATATCTCCACGAACAGGGAATTATCGATAAATTTTACCTCCCATCTCGCTCTGAAACTAACCCTATCGACAATATTTCCGCAGACAAAATTCGCGAGCTAAAACTCGCCGGCCGTAAAGAACTAAATGCTATCCTAAAAAATCACGTCGATCAATATGGCAACCGTATCGAGATTCCAGAAGATACACTTCTCTTCGATTTTAAGCGCCGTTTCGTCGATTATAAGCGCCCGTGGCTACCATTTGCTGATTTGGAAAAACTTAAAACTATCCTAGAAAAGCACAATGCTCACTATATCCTCGCCGGCCGTGTCCACGAAGGCGACATCCGTATGTTCGGTCGCCTGAAATACATCCTCGAAACCATCGACCGTGATAAGGTCTTAAAATCTCGTGTCCATTATCTCCCAGATTACGATGAGGAACTCGGTTACGCACTCTCTGTCGGCAGCAACGCTTCTATTAATACCCCTATTGTTGGACTAGAGGCCTGCGGTACTTCCTGGATGAAGGACATTATTAATCTCGGTATTTTAATCAGTACTCACGACGGCGGCGTAGCGGATTGTGGCCCAGACAACTACCTCAGCATTTCCGGCAATACCGAAGCGGAAGAGGTGGAAAGCCTCTATGTGCGTATGGAAGAAGTCGCAAACGCTTGGAAAAACGACTTTGAGCTAGAATATATTATCAAAAAAGAGCTAGAAAATTTCCTCCCCGTCATCTCCGGCACCCGCATGCTCAAAGACTACCTCGACTTCTTGTTTTAAAATAGGCGACAACCAGGAGCGAAAGCTAAATGTCTTTGTTGGAGTCTGCGCCGAAGCTCGGCGCAGGGTCAGGGTATCACCCCTGTGAAGACAGGGGTGATACGCCTGACCGCCAACAAAGACATTTAGCTTTCGCTCCTCTCTCCCGCATATTTTAAGAATTCTTTAAGCTTCGTAGTATAATATAAGAAACATGAGAATATTATATGTAGAAGACGAAAAATACCTGGCCGATGCCGTGATTCACGTTTTAGACAAATCCGGCATCTCCGTTGAATGGGTAGCCGACGGAGAGGAAGGGCTTGAGCTAGCCGTAAAACCAATTTATGATGCCATCGTACTCGATGTCATGTTGCCAAAAATGTCAGGCTTCGACATCCTGCGTGTCATCCGCGAGCGTAATATTAAAACCACTGTCATCATGCTTTCAGACCTTATCCAGGCAGAAGATAAGATCAAAGGCCTAAACTACGGTGCTGATGACTACCTCGCAAAACCATTTAAGACTGCTGAGTTAGTCGCTAGATTACAGGCCCTCAGTCGTCGCCCGGCTTTACAAGACGAAACGGTCATCCGTTTTGGCGACTTATATTACGACAAAACTAACCGTACATTAAATGAGCTAGAGCTTACCGAAAAGGAAGCCTTACTCGTCGAAACCCTCATGAGAAATCCCGACCGCGCTCAGAGCAAGGAGTATTTACTCAACCATATCTGGGGTAGCGATAACTTTGGCGATGAAAATTACGTCGAAGTCTATATTAGCTATCTACGCAAAAAATTAACTAAGCTTAATTCGAAAGTAAAGATTAAGACTTTGCGTGGTCTCGGTTATAAATTAGTCTATAAGGAGAAATAAATGCCTAAAAAGAAAGAGCGAAAGCCTGACATTTTCAAAAACCTTAAACTCCACTTTATCCTTACCGCCACGCTTAGTTCCGCCGCCGTCCTGCTTGTTGCTTTTTCTACAATTTATTTTATAGTATCACAAAATATCAACCATCGCCCACCTATCCGTATCGAATTTGAGCAACCAGAAACACAAAACGACACGCAAACTCAGACAAGTCAACAAACTCAAGACTACTTCGAAGTTCGCCTAAAAGACGACCGCGATGCCTCACTTAAAATTCTCCTCACCTCGCTTATCACTACCGGCATCGTCATCGAGGCTATCGTCGTTCTAATCTCTATCTACCTCGCGGAACAAGCTATTCGCCCGGTTAGGGAAGCCTATGAAGCACAAAAATCCTTTATTGCTAACGCTTCGCACGAGATAAAGACCCCTCTCGCCGTTATCCAGGCAAATCTCGAAGCCGCCGATATTAAGGATAATCATTGGATAGATAATGTCGCCAAGAAAACCGAAGATTTAGCCCGATTAAATCAGCAGCTTCTTGCCCTTGCTAAGATGGACATTGTAGAGCAAGAACCTACATTAAAGAAAACCAATATCTATAATGTCGTTCAAGAAACTGCTGATTTTTACAAGCCTAAAGCTAACGAGAAAGGTATCAATACTTCCATTATATCAAAAAATACTAAAATTGTCAAGTTGACAAATCGCCCAGACCTTGAACAACTACTGAACATCCTCCTTGACAATGCCGTAAAATATGGCAAAACTAAAATCGACATTAAACTTTCCGATGATAATACTATCTCTATCTCTAACGACGGCGCTACCATTAGCCAGAAGGAGTTAAAACATATCTTCGACCGCTTCTATCAAAGCGATAAAACAAAATCAGGAGTCGGTCTCGGCCTCGCTATCGCTAAACAAATCGCGACCAATAATAAATGGTCGCTCACCGCAAAATCTAGCGATAAAGTCACTACCTTCACGCTCAAAATATGATATAATATACGGGTATGTTAAGCTTTTTTCGTTATCTAAAACCATACTGGGCTCAGGCTATTTTACTTGTTGTAGCGATTGGTTTGCAAGTGTGGGGCACTCTAGCCCTGCCTGCCCTGATGGCCGACATCGTTAATGACAGTATCGCTACGAAAAATACTAGTCAAATTTGGAACATTGGTCTTATGATGTTCGGTTTTACTATTATGGCTGCGGTTTGTGCTTGTCTATCCTCATTTTTCTCTGCCCGTATCGGCGCCGCTCTTTCCCGAGATATTAGACAAGACGTTTATCGGAAAATTCTCAGCCTCTCCATTTCCGAAATCGACAATTTTAGCACCGCCTCACTCATCACTCGCACTACAAACGATATCGCTCAGGTCCAACAAACTCTCATCATGAGCCTGTCTATGCTTCTTCGTGCGCCGATTATGGCTATCGGCGCGATTATCGGCGCTATCGATACCGCGCCGGACATGACTTGGATTATCGTCCTCGCCGTCGGGGTGATGCTCGTCTGTATTATTACCGTTATGGCTATCGTCATACCAAAGTTCGAACTCTTCCAGAAGCTTATCGATAAAATTACGCTTATTACCCGAGAAAATCTTACCGGCATCCGTGTCGTTCGTGCTTTTAATAACCAGAAGCTCGAATATAAAAAGTTCAAAAAAGCCAATGACGAAATCACTGATGTCAATATTTTTATTAACAATCTCATGTCACTAGAAGCGCCCTTAATGACATTAGTTTTTAATGGCACCTCAATTCTCTGTGTTTGGATTGGTATTTCGCTTTTAGAGAAAGATATTTCTTACCTCGGCGACATGATGGCTTTCATGCAGTACGCATTGCAAGTTATCATGGCTTTCCTCGTCCTAACTATCTTCTTTGTTATGCTTCCACGCGCTAATGTTTCCGCTAGACGTATTCATGAAGTCCTAGATATTAAACCTACTATCCACTGGCGGAAAAAGACCGAGGGCACCCCATCCCTAACTCCTAGCGTCGAATTTAAAGACGTTACCTTCTCTTATCCTAGCGCAGAAGCTCCAGTCCTCAATAATATCTCCTTTGCTGCTAAAGCCGGCGAAACTACCGCTTTCATCGGTTCTACTGGCTCCGGAAAAACTACCCTTATCAATCTGGTCCCGCGTTTTCACGACGCCACTTCTGGTGAAGTCATCATCGATGGTTTAAACGTTAAAAAATATTCCAAAGATGACCTCATGCAAAAAATCGGCTACGT
>JAFRFM010000041.1 GCA_017434345.1 Candidatus Saccharimonadota bacterium | reverse complement strand
GGAACATGTATGGGCAGAATTAAAAAATATCTGGTGGCCATGGCAGTGCTTGTCGTGGGATTACTTTTAGGCGCAGCGCCGAGAGTGAATGCTACTGGAGAGGTGTTACAAGATGGGCATTATACGTTTAGTTCAAAACTTAATCAGTATAAATCTCTAGACGTATTAGGAGGGTCGCAAGATAATGGAGCGAATTTACAGTTATGGGAAGGTAATAATACTGGGGCGCAGAGATTTATTGTTCGTAACATCGGGGGCGGATATGTTGAGATTGAGAACCTTCATTCTGGAAAATTATTAGACGTGCAGTGGGGCGAAATAAGAGAAGGTGCGAATGTTTGGCAATATGAGAAAAACGGGACTTGTGCGCAGAGATGGTTGCCGGTAGAGAAGCGAGACGGTGCAGGCTATTTTAGCGTTGCTTTTGCGTCGGCGTGTAATACTAATTTGTACCTTGATGTAGCATGGGGCAGTACGGAAAACGGAACTAATATACAACTTTATACTGGTAACGATACTGATTCTCAGAAGTTTACCGTCTCGAGGTTGGTACCTCAAACGATTACTAGTGGAGATTATCAGGTTGGAAATCTTGATATATCTGGCGGTAGCGTAGTAAATGGAGCGAATACTCAGTACTATAATACTAACTATACAATGGCACAGGCGTTTAACTTCGAGGCGATTGGCGACGGGTTCTATAAGATTAGAAACCTAAATTCTGGTAAAGTATTGGATGTGGCAGGGGGAGTTTGCGAATCTGGTACAAATGTTCAACAGTGGGAAGATAATGGTACTATCGCACAACAGTGGTACTTAGGTGATTATGGTAACGGCTATTATGCTATATATTCTAGGTGTGGAATGTTGGCACTGGATGTAGCTGGTGGGGTGTTTAGCAATGGTTCGAACATACAAATTTGGGAGCCGAACTGGAGTGATGCACAGAAGTTTAGACTAACGAATATCTATGAAGAAAACACGAGATGGGCGGAATATCAGTCGCTCATTAAGATTGGTGAGTTGTTTAATACGAATAATGATCTTGAGCATAGCCCAGCGATAGTTTATGGTACGGCTTCTGATAGCGGTGATTTAGGTTATTATGCGAGTATGTTTGATGCTGGTGGTCTGACTGCTCGTCAGAAAGTTTCAATTGCACTATCGCATTTTTATCGTTACGGTGTCTGGAATTCGAATGGGATACGTGCAGATGAGTTGGATGCAATACATGAGAGAATGTTTGGTGAAAAAGTGGATTATAATGATTCTGCCATATTTACAGATAATAACAATACCTTAGATGGCGGATGTGTAAGCTTAGTGAATAGATATGACGCTGATAATAAATTATGGCGATATGTGGCTGGCGGTTGTGGTGGTACTCTTCTGCCAGAGGATATTGCAGGGATTAATTCGCATTCTAGCCCAGCAAACATAAAGTTGAGCATGCGTTCTCAAGATTACTATTTTGACGCCGGAGAGCTTAAGACTCGGTTGTATGATGACCTTTATCATCATTCCACGAAACAGGAGACGACGGGAATGGGGCAAACTGATTATGTCTTGCACTTTGCGCAGAGCGACAAGGGTTTTTGGTACTTTACTGGGGTAAGTAAATCGTAGGAGTTGAGGTAGCGTCTGGGTTCTCTGGGCGCTACCTTGATTTTTTTGGCAAAGTGTGCTATAATGGAAGTATATAGTAACTAATGAAACAGTTCTGTGGAGTTTTCCTGGGCGGTGTTGCCGTCTTTAGAATCCGTGGAACGAAGAGAAAGGAAAACATGTCAGTAGATGTAGACATGAAAGCCCTGCTTGAATCTGGGGCACATTTCGGTCATAAGACCAGCCGTTGGCATCCAAAGATGGCTCCTTATATTCATAGCCGTCGTCAGGGTGCACATATTATCAACCTTGAAAAAACCGTGGACGCACTCGATGAGGCTTTACCTAAGATTACCGAGATTGCGAAGAGCGGTAAGAAGATCTTATTCGTAGGTACGAAGAAACAGCTTAAGGAAGTTGTAAAGACTGCGGCGGAAGAGGTAAAGATGCCTTACGTAACGAATCGTTGGGTTGGTGGGACTTTGACCAATGTCGAGACTGTTAATAAGCAGATTAAAAAGGTGAAAGACCTTGAGCGTAAAATGGAAAGTGGCGAGCTTGAGAAACGCTACTCTAAACTTGAAGTTCAGCGTTATCAAGAAGAAATTGACACTTTAAATGAGCGCTATGGTGGTATTAAAGAGATGAGCGAGCAGCCTGCGGCGATTTTTGTAACTGATGCGCAAGTTGATGCGAACGCAATTAAAGAGGCGAATGCGCTAAAGATTCCGGTATATGCGATTACTGATACGAATATCGACCCGACAAACATCGATTTCGCGATTCCGGCAAATGATGATTCGGTAAAGGCTGTAACGCTAATTCTTGATTACGTAAAGGAAGCAATTAAGGCTGGAACTAAGAATAGCGACGCTAAGAAGGCTTAATTTAGACTTGGAATAATCGCTCGGGCGGTTTATTCTGATTATAATTAAAATAAAGGAGGAAAAATGGCAAAAGTTTCTATCGAGGAAATTAAGAAGTTAAAAGAGCTATCTGGTGTAGGTCTAACCGACGCGAAAAATGCACTAGTCGAGGCAGATGGAGATTTCGACAAGGCTCTTGAAGCGATGCGTAAGAAAGGCTTGACTAAGGCTGAAAAACGTGGTGACCGTGAGACTCGTGAGGGAGTGATTGACGCTTATATTCACGATGGTCGTATCGGCGCAATTATTGAAGTAAACTGTGAGACGAGCTTTGTTGCGAAAACTGACGAGTTTAAAGATTTAGCGCATAAACTCGCGATGCAGGTTGCTTCGATGAGTCCGCTTTATGTTTCCGTAGAAGATATCCCAGAGGATGTACTCGAGGCAAAGAAGAAGGAATTTGAAGAGAACTTTAAGGGTCCAGAGAAGATGAAAGACCAGATTATTTCTGGACAGGTTAAGAAGGCCTTTTCTGATAAAGTTCTTCTTGACCAGCCATATATTCTTGACGATGCTAAGACCGTTGCGGAATATATCAAGGACAATATCGCAAAAACTGGTGAAAACATCACCGTACGTCAGTTTAAGCGCATTGAGCTTGGTGTGACAGAATAATTAATTGGCACCTAAACGGGTAAAGGTAAATTAAACGCCTTTTCTGGCGGTCAGGCGCAGATCCCGAAAAAAGCGTTTAGTTCGCCTTTGCTCTTTTAGATACTGGTTTTTCTTGTGCGAGGATGCATTTAGTTAGTTTTGTGGTATAATGAGGTTATGGTATTGTGTATTGCTTTGTTGATTTTAGGTTTTGCGCTACTGATTAAGGGTGCGGACTTTTTTGTTGATGGGGCGAGCTCGACGGCGAGCAATTTTAAAGTTCCGAAAATTCTAATCGGTTTGACAATCGTAGCGTTTGGGACGAGTGCGCCAGAATTAGCCGTATCGATGAAGGCTTTGGCCTCTGGGGATACAGATATGGTGCTTGGAAACGTAATCGGTAGTAATATTTTAAATATTTTATTGATTTTAGGGGTAGCGGCGGTGATTAGGCCAATGATAATCCATAAGAACACCATTAGGAAAGAAATACCGATTGCAATTTTGGTTTCTTCCCTGTTAGTAGTGCTATTTTTAGATATTGAATTACAGTCTGGAGAAGTGGATCAGATTACGCGCTCAGATGGGATTGCGATTTTATTATTCTTTGCAGTTTTTCTGTATTATTTGATTATGACTGCGATGAGGGATAAGGGTAAGAATAGCGTCGAGAAGCCAAAATGGCCGCTGCTGCCTTCCCTGTTATTTATGGGTGTAGGTTTAGCGGGGATAATCTTTGGTGCGGATTTGGTAGTGAATAATGCAACGGAGCTCGCGAAGCAACTCGGTGTATCGGAGAGGGTGATTTCCCTAACGATTATCGCATTCGGGACGAGCTTGCCGGAATTAGTAACGACGATAGTTTCGGCGAAGAAGGGCGAAATGGACCTGATTTTAGGTAACGTGCTCGGAAGCAATATCTTTAATATCTGCGTCGTGTTAGGGGTACCGGTAGCGATTTTTGGGACGGTAACCCCAGGGTCGTTCCAGGTAATCGACTTAGTAATGTTAGTTGGTTCGGCGTTCCTGCTATTCATATTTAGTTTGACGCAGCATAAGATTTCGAGAAAAGAAGGCATCGCACTACTCGCGGCGTTCTTTGCGTATTACGCTGCGGTGATTATAATGTAGTCTATTTTAGATTGGTGTGGTAAAATGAGGGTAGATAAACGGAGTTTTTAATATGTTTGATACTAAAGACGATAGAAAAGCTATGGAACAGGTAGTGGAGCGGTTTAGGGGTGAGATGAAAAAGGTGAGGACTGGCCGGGCACACCCTGATATGCTAGCGAGCATTAAGGTTGAGGCTTACGGGCAGTTTATGCCGTTAAACCAGGTCGCGAACGTAACCGTTTCTGATGCAACAATGCTACTTGTTACTCCGTTTGACCCGGCGACGATTCAAAATATTGAAACCGCGATACGTGCAGATGAGGCCCTAGGTCTTAATCCGTCAGATGATGGTAGAGTGGTTAGGGTACCGATTCCGCCACTGACTGAGGAGCGCCGTAAGGAAATCGTAAAAACTGCGTCGAGTAAGGTGGAAGAAGCTAAGGTGGGCATTCGTAATGTACGCGAAGAGGCTAGGAAAGACATAAAGACTGCAGAGTTGTCGGAGGATGTAAAAAAGCGCGCAGAAAAAGAAATTGACGATATGACGAAAGAATTTACAGATTTGATTGAAAAAGAATTTAAAGAAAAAGAAGAAGAAATTTTAAAGATTTAGAGATGGTAGAGAGTGAGAATAAAGGTCGGGGTGGCTTACCGAGGCATATAGGTTTTATTGTCGATGGGAATAGAAGGTGGGCGAGAGAACGGGGACTGCCGACGCTCGATGGGCATAGGACTGGATTCGATAAGGTAGAGAAAATAGCGGTAGAATGCGTCAAAAAAGGCGTGAAATACGTTTCTTTCTATCTGTTTAGTACGGAGAATTGGGGGCGGAGTGAGGAAGAAGTTAGCTATTTAATGAAACTAGTTGAAACGAATATCGCGCGGATGATAAAGCGTCTAAAGAAAGAAGACATAAAATGCGTAATTTTAGGTAGAAAGGAGCCGACGCCGGAGAAAGTTTGGCGTGCGCTAAAGAAAGCTGAGGAAGAGACTTGTGACGGAAAAGCCGGGACGGTATGTATATGTTTTAATTATGGGGGTAAATGGGAAATTGCGGATGCGGTCTCGGAGATTATTGAGAAAATGGGCTCTGGGGCACCTCGAACGGAGGTTACGCCAGAGATAGTAGCGGAGCATTTGTATCGCCCAGAGGTGCCGGAGCTAGATTTAGTAGTAAGGACTTCTGGAGAGGAGCGGATATCGGGTTTTATGCTTTGGCGGGCGGCATATGCAGAGCTTTTGTTCTTAAAAAAGTATTTTCCAGATATGGAAGTTGATGATGTTAAGGAGATGTTAGAGGAGTTTTCGAGGAGACAGAGACGTTTTGGGAAATAATTTTGTTGTAACTCTGTAGTTCTTGTGCTAGAATAGGATTATGAATACGGTTTTTGGGATTATTGTCGGTTTAATAGTATTGATGTTGCTCGTGGTTGCTCACGAACTTGGGCATTTTATAATGGCACGGAAAAATGGGGTAACCGTAAAGGAATTTGGTATTGGTTTTCCGCCGAGAGGCATCGCGTGGGTGAAAAATCCGGAATACGAGAAGTGGAAAAAGGAACATAAGACGCGTGAAAAGAAGGTTTATGAGCGAAAAACTAAGACAAAGAGGGTGGAATCTAAGGTAGAAATTTCGAAAACTGAGTATATCCCGGAAAAGCCGAAAAAATGGTTAAGATTACCTAAATCTGAATGGAAAAAGCCGCAGAAAACGTTGATTTTCTCGATAAATTTGCTACCGATTGGTGGTTTCTGCGCGATGGATGGAGAGTCGGATAGCGATAAGAGGAAAGGAACTTTTGGAGCGGCGAGCTTTCTAGGAAAGACAAAGATTTTATTCGGTGGGGTGATGATGAACTGGCTAGTGGCGTTTATAATTTTGACGATTTTAGCGTTTGTTGGGATGCCACATTTTATAGAAAATCAGTTTTCTATAGGCAATGATACGGTAATAGAGGCGAAACCGGTAACTATTTCGGAGGTGATGGACGATTCTCCGGCGAAGAAGGCTGGTTTTGAGGTGAATGACGCGATTGTAGAGGTAAATGGGCAACAGGTGATTTCTGGTTCACAGATAATCTCGTACAATAAGGAAAATGCGGGTAAGGATGTAGCCTATACTATTAAGCGTGGTGATAAAGAGAAGGAAATAGAAGTTAAATTAAATGATAGTGATGCTCCGTATCTACTCGGTGTTTCTATGAGCCAGACTGGGCAGACGCTCTATCGTTCTACGTGGTCGGCGCCAATTGTTGGGGCGATAACTACAGTACAGCTTACCGGAGAGACATTTAGGGGGCTATGGAATATGGTGTGGGACTTTTGTACTGGTGTAGTAAGGCAATTTAGCGCCGATGAGACAACAAGGCAAGCTGGGCAAACAGCGATAAAGTCTGCCGGAGATTCGGTTTCTGGGCCGGTAGGTATGATAGGGATACTATTTCCGGCATTTACGGAAGCAGGGCCGATTAACTTAGCTTTTCTTGCGGCTTTAATTTCGGTATCGCTGGCTTGCATGAACGTATTGCCGATACCGGCGCTAGACGGCGGAAGATGGTTCCTGATTGCCTTATTTAGATTAAGGGGTAAGGAGCTGAGTAAAGAGACGGAAGAAAAAATTGTATCTAGGGCATTTATATTCTTGTTAATCTTGATTGCATTGATTACGATTTTAGATTTAACCAGATTGTTTTAAGGTGAAATAAATGGGAAAAAAAGGTTTGGTATATAAGGATGTGCTTTGGGGGCTAGCCTTAGCGTTTATAGTAGGAGTAGTAATATTCGCTACGGAATTTATTATATCATTTTCATTGTATTTTATAATATTAATCTTTAGCGGAGAATCTGGGGTAGAGAGAGTATTTAATTCCCCACTCTTTAGCGCAATTTATCAAGTTTTAATATATGCCACATCTTTTGGAATATTATATTTAGTCCCGAAAAAGGTAAAACGGCTTAAAAAGTATCAGACTAACCGAAATGAGTTAGGGCTGACTGGTTGGCCGACATGGACGGATATTGGTTTGGCACCGGTCGGATTTTTGGTATATCTATTGTTGGCTAGCGTGGTAACGCAGATATTTATGGTGTTTCCCTGGTTTCAGGCGGACCAGGCGCAGGACGTAGGCTTTTCCGGGATATTTGACTTTGGAGGCAAGCTTATCGCATTTATAGCATTAGTAGTAGTGGCTCCGATAGCCGAGGAAGTGATTTTTAGGGGGTGGTTATATGG
>JAFRFM010000040.1 GCA_017434345.1 Candidatus Saccharimonadota bacterium | reverse complement strand
CCTTCGCTACTGGTCGCGACCCGGAACACGCTATTGTTGCCGCTACTACCGGTCTTTTGGACATTATGGATAATAAGGAATTAAACGCTGTCATGGCGCACGAAATGTCCCATGTTAAAAATTACGATATCCGCGTTTCTACCATTGTCTTTGGCTTAGTTTGTATAGTAGGATATATATCCGATCTAGGTATTAGAATGTTATTCTTCGGCGGTAGAGACGACGAAGACCGTAGCCCAGTAGGCTTTATCATTATGATTGCTACCTCTATTTTAGCCCCGCTCGCCGCCTCGCTTGCGCAAATGGCCGTCTCGCGTGAGCGAGAATATCTCGCCGATGCTAGCGCGGTTAGTATTACTCGCTATCCGGAGGGTATGATTTCCGCATTAAAGAAATTAGACACTCATACCCAACCTATGAAACATCAAAATGCCGCTACCGAGGCTCTCTATATCAATAACCCATTAAAGAAAGGCACCATTTCTAACCTGTTTAGTACTCACCCGCCTATCGAAAAGCGTATCGAAAGGATAGAAAATGGCAAATACACTTTCTAATTTTCGCAGTAGTTTTGAAAAAAATCGCGCAAAAATCTGGAGCCGTAAACATAGTAAATACGGTAAACGTAAAACTCTACACCGCTCTTTTCGTCGCTCTTACCGCGAAGATTACGAGCGCCCATTAGAGGTTCCGGGGCTTATGTATCATGCTATGGAATCTTTTAGGATGATTTTTAAGAATTGGCGTATTTTTCTGCTACTTATTTTGTTCATTGTTTTTGCAAATATTATACTTGTCGGTCTGATGAGCGAGAATCTCTATCTAAAATATCAGGAATCTCTCGATAATAGTATTTCTAACTCCGGATTAAATGTTGGTAATTTTGCAAAATCTGCGCTCCTACTCGTCTCTACCGTTACTACTGGTGGTCTTGCGCAGGGGGCATCCGAAGTTCAACAAGTTTTTGCAACCCTGCTTTTTCTTACTACTTGGCTAGTCACGATTTACCTTGTCCGCCATCTTCTCGCCGGGCATAAAGTAAAACTTCGCGACGGATTATATAATGCACTCGCGCCACTTATTTCTACTCTCGCTATCTTTATCGTAGTATTCTGCCAGCTTATCCCGATTTTTATCGTTATTATCGTCTATCAGTCCGCAGTCGCTACCGATTTTCTTAGCACCCCGTTTTATGCTCTGCTTTTCTTTATCTTCGCGGCCCTGCTTATCCTGCTTTCGTTGTACCTTCTTTCTAGCACTTTTCTCGCTCTTGTTGCCGTTACCGCGCCAGGGCTGTATCCTATGGCTGCGCTTAGTAACGCCTCAGATTTGATTGCTGGTCGCCGTATTAAATTAATCATTCGTCTAATCTATCTCTTCTTCGTCCTAGCGGTTATCTGGGCGGTTATCATGTTGCCACTCATTTTGCTCGATCTCTGGCTAAAATCTACCTTTGACTGGCTTTCTGGTATTCCTTTTGTTTCGATTATGCTACTTATTATGACTGTATTTTCGGTAGTCTACTTTTCAGTTTATAGCTATTTATTCTACAGGAGGATTTTAGATTATGACGATTAAAGAAGAAAAAACCCAGCTCCCACTCAGCGCAAGTAGCCTAAACATTTCCCATAAACAGGCCGCCGAGCGCATATTAAAACTCTGCGAGCTAATTAACGATTACCGTTATCACTATCACGTCCTAGACGAATCCACTATGAGTGAGGCTGCCGCCGACAGCCTAAAACATGAACTTGCCCAGCTCGAGGAGAAATACCCAGATTTAATTACCGAAGATTCACCTACGCAACGCGTCGCCGGAAAACCCCTGGATAAGTTTACAAAAGTTAAACATGAGGAACGCATGATTTCTCTAGCCGATGTTTTTTCGGAGGAGGAAATTAAAGATTGGGTTGCGCGTAATAAGAAACTTATCCCCGCGGAGTATGAATATTTTACCGATATAAAAATGGATGGACTCGCCTGTAGTCTACATTATAAAAACGGCGTGTTGGTTCAGGCCGTTACTCGTGGCGATGGTCTAGTCGGCGAGGATGTTACTATGAACGTCCGTACTATAGAAAATATCCCGCTAAAACTCCACGGTGATAATATTCCAGAAGTCGTAGAGGCACGTGGGGAAATAGTCATTGTTAAGAAGGATTTTGAAGAATTAAATCTAAAACAAGAAAAAATGGGCGAAAAATCCTTCGCTAATCCGCGCAACCTTGCCGCCGGCAGTATTCGTCAGCTCGATCCAAAAATTGCCGCAAAGCGCCCTCTAAAATTCATCGCTTACGACCTCGTCACCCCTAATCTAAAAACTCATCACTATGCCTATGAAGCTCTTCGCAGTTTCGGCTTCCAGACTTCGAGGCAAGATAAAGTTTTTCCGAACATTAAAGACGTTTTTCAGGAAATTAAACATCTCGGCGAAACACGCGGAAACTTGCCATTTAATACTGACGGTATGGTTATAAAAATTAACAATCGTGAAATCTATCAAACACTCGGCATTGTCGGTAAAACTCCGCGTGGCGCCGTGGCCTTTAAGTTTCCTGCCGAAGAAGCTACTACTAAGGTGGAGGACATCGTTATTTCTATCGGTCGTACCGGCGCGGCTACGCCTGTTGCTATTCTTGACCCAGTTGTCGTTGCTGGTAGTACCGTTCGCCATGCCTCTCTCCACAATGCCGACGAAATCGCTCGCCTAGATGTTCGCATTGGCGATACGGTGATTATTTATAAAGCTGGTGATATTATCCCACAGGTCAAAGAAGTTTTACTCCCACTCCGTCCGGACGGCACGAAGCCTTTTGATTATGAGGAAGCGCTAAAAAATCAATATCCAGAGTTAGAGTTTGAACGCCCTAGTGGAGAAGTCGTTTATCGTGTAAAGGGAGAAACTCCGGATCTCGTCCTAAAGCGTTCTATTGAATATTACGCAAGTAAATCCGCTCTAAACATCGAGGGCCTCGGCGAAAAGAATGTCTCCGCACTCGTCGACGCACACCTTGTTTCCTCTATTGCTGACCTCTATCGCCTTACTGTTGCGAAAGTTGCCAGTCTCGAACGTTTTGCCGAGTTATCCGCGAAAAATCTAATTTCCGCGCTAGAGGATTCAAAGACTGCACCGCTGAATAATTTTATCACCGCTCTCGGCATTCGCCATGTCGGCGCCCAGACTGCCCGCGCCCTCGCCGATAAGTTTGGCTCGATTGACAAATTAAAAGACGCGACAAAAGAAGAACTTCTAGCGATTCCCGATATCGGGGAAATTGTTGCCGAATCTATCCTCGCCTATTTCGCTGACGAAGATAATCTAAAAATGCTAGACGAGTTAGAGGAGCTTGGCGTAAAACCCGAACACGAAGATTTATCAAACGCGCCTCTTGCCGGAAAGAGTTATATTATATCCGGTACCCTGGCTTCTGGCGACCGTAAATCCGCCGAAGACAAGCTCCGTGCGCTCGGCGCAACGGTTACTAGCTCAGTGACAAAAAATACTACTGCTCTCATCATTGGCGAAAAACCGGGAAAGTCTAAGACTGACAAGGCGGCAAAACTCGGTATCCCGGTCATTTCCGAAGAAGATTACCTTAAGCTCGTTTCAAGCTAGTAATTAATTTCGTGTCTAAATGTAGTTTCGGATTTCGTTCAGCGATTCTTATGATTTCGTTATATTTCGCTACTCTCTCCGAGCGCGAAAGGGAACCAGTCTTTATCTGCCCGGCGCCCAAACCTACTGCTAAATGCACGATTGAGGTGTCCTCAGTTTCGCCAGAACGATGTGAAATAATCGTGTTAAACCCAGCCTTCTTTGCCAACATTACCGCCTCTATAGTCTCGGACAGGGTACCGATTTGATTAGGTTTAATTAGAATTGCATTTCCAGCCTTCTCAGTAATGCCTCTTCGTAGTAATTCCGTATTCGTTACGAATAAATCGTCACCAACAAGTTGCACTCGCTTGCCTAATCTCTCCGTCATCATCTTCCATCCGTCCCAGTCGTTTTCGGCCAGGCCGTCCTCTATCGAGGCTACCGGATAATTGTCAATAATCCAGGTGTACCAGTTTGTCAAATCGTCCGCACTCTTCCAATCACCGTTTGTTTTTAGCTCGTAGTGTCCGTCATTATAGAGTTCCGAAGCGGCAATATCTAAACATATATAGAAATCCGAACCCATTTTATAACCGGCCCGTTCTACTGCCTCACGAATACAGTCTAACGGCTCATTATTTCCGTCACGCATTTTCGGCGCATAGCCACCTTCATCTCCTACGGTTACCGGATATCCGCGTTCTTTTAAAACGTCGCGAAGTTTATAGAACACTTCCGTCCCCATCCTAATCGCCTCGGTCGCAACATCCGAACCGAGCGGCATAATCATATATTCCTGAAAGTCTTCGGCCCAATCCGCGTGCGCGCCACCATTTATCACGTTCATCATCGGCATTGGCAAAGACATTTTATCTGTCGTGCCGGCTAGTTCTGCAACGTATTCGTAAAAATACATACGCTTTGCGTTTGCTACCGCCTTTGCCGTTGCTAACGACACTGACAAAATCGCATTCGCACCGAGGTCGGACTTATTTTCTGTTCCGTCCAACTCTAGCATTAATTTATCGACTGTATTTTGGTCTGCAGAATTCCCGACTAAAACATCGGCTATTTTATTATTTACATTCCAAACTGCCTTTAATACACTTTTCCCAGCGTAATACGTCTCATCGCCATCACGCAATTCTAAAGCTTCCCCTACGCCAGTTGAAGCCCCCGAAGGAACTGCCGCCCTACCCATATGCCCAGAAGACAAGAACACATCCGTCTCCACCGTAGGGTTTCCCCGACTATCTAAAATTTGCCTAGACTTGATTGCAGAAATAGTAAGTTTATCCATAAGCATATTATAACACAGAATATATGTTATTATATATATAATGACAGAAGAGTTTAAACAGAAGTTGAAAACTTTACCTTCCGCCCCGGGCGTCTATTTTCATAAAAATAAAGCCGGAGAGATTATTTATGTCGGTAAAGCCGCCGTTCTAAAGAATCGCGTTCGGCAATATTTTCAAAATAGCGAGAAAGATCCAAAGACTACTGCTCTCGTTGCGGAGATTTTTGATACGGACTGGATTGTCGTCGATACGGAAATGGACGCTCTTTTTCTAGAGAGCGAGATGATTAAGCGTTATAAGCCAAAGTGGAATATCTTGCTTCGTGATGACAAGACCGTTAGTTACGTCCGTATCGACATGAAATCCGAAGTCCCTTATGTTTCTATGACTCGCCAGCCTCTTGATGATAAAGCGGACTATATCGGGCCATTTTACGCTAAAAACACCATCGCTACCGCTCTACGCATCCTACGTAAAGTTTTCCCGTATTATGATAAGCCCTATACTGGTAAGAAAACTTTAGATACCGACCTCGGTCTTACTCCGGGTATTGAAATCGGCAAAACTACCCCTAAAGAGTATAAAAAGAACCTCCGTAAACTTATTCGCTATCTAGAGGGTGATAGAAAAAAACTGCTCACCGACCTAGAAAAACAGATGAAAACTGCCGCTAGGCTTGGAAAATACGAAGAAGCCGCCGAATTACGTAACCAACTTTTCGGACTACAAGGTCTCCGTAAAAAGATTGTATTTTCTGATAAAGAATTTCTAAATATCTCTTCAGACCAGGCATTAAAGCAGTTACAAATGTTGTTAAAATTACAACACCCGCCTCGCCGTATCGAAGGCTATGATATCTCTCATATCCAGGGAACTGACGTGGTCGCGAGCATGGTAGTTTTTGTAAATGGTGTTTCCGACCGTTCGGAGTACCGTAAGTTTAAGATGCACCGCCAGAAAAATGACGACACCGGCAATCTAAAAGAAACCCTCACTCGCCGACTAAAACACAAAGAGTGGACTTTCCCAGATTTGATTATTTTAGACGGCGGCAAGCCACAACTCTCCGCAATTCTAGAGATTTTAGGCAATACTCCAGGGGCGGAGAATATTCCGGTCATCGGTCGCGATAAATCTGGCGACCACAGTAAGAGTGCCGAAGTAAAAATCGTCATTCCGCATAAAACGGAAGATGAAACCACCTACGAAACCGTCCGATTTCCGAGCGACAGCCACATCTCGCGCCTCATCGCCCGTATCGACGAGGAAGCTCACCGCTTCGCCATCACCTATCACCGCCTACTGCGTAATAAACGACTATAGGGCATTATGAAAGCGTAATTAGTGTAGCCGACCAACCCCGCTTCGCTCGCGCCCGTCGTCACGGGGCTCGCTCGCTGTGAACCCCCGTTGGGGTCCACACGGTTGGCCGGCTGCACTAATTGCACTTTCATAATGCCCAATACTATGGTATAATACGCAATATGAGAAGCATTATCGGTTTCCTTGCGCGCTGGGCGTTATCTTCGCTCGGCATGTGGATTTGTATCACGCTTTTTGGTGTCATCACCGGCGAAAACCGTTTTGAGATTTACGTCGTGGCCGGCCTAGTCTTTTCTCTGGTAAATAGTATCGTTCGTCCGCTCGCTACGATGGTCGCCGTTCCGCTAATTTTCTTTACCATGGGCCTTTTTACGTTAGTAATTAACATCGCCATAGTCGGTATTACTATCTGGATTGTCCCTGACGTCTCTATGAGCCTCGGTGGCGCCTGCCTTAGTTCTCTCGTGATGAGTTTAGTAAATGGACTTGTAAATTTTTGGATAAAGCCTTATACTATAAAGTAATATGGAATTAGGAACAATTTTACAGACATCTACGTTAATTTCGGCAGTTCTCGTGATTTTGCTGATTTTATTACAACAGCGCGGCGCTTCTCTCGGAGCGGGTTTCGGTGCGAGTGGGGAATTATATACTACTCGTCGTGGTCTAGATAAGTCGCTATTTAACGCTACGATTATCTTTACCATCATTTTCATCGTTTCTATCTTAGGTCTATTATTAATCCCGTCATAGGATTTATATGAGAAAAACTCCGAAAAAACGTGGGCAAAAATTAGTCAAGGACCTTTCTGACCTATCGAAAAAGGCAGGAGATAGCAGTAGGGAACATATTCAAGAAAATGTCATCGAACGTTTTTCGCATATCAAGAGTGTGCGTCTGTTAATCTTAGAATGGGCCTTGCTCGTTACGGCGATTATTATGTTAGCTGTCACACAGGCATTTTGGTACTCGGAATCTTACGCCGTCGATTCTTGGGGCGAAGGCGGCACTTATACCGAAGCTACGCTCGGTAAAATAAACTCGCTTAATCCGCTTTTTGCCTCGACTAGTAGCGAGAAAGTATTATCTAGACTTATGTTTTCTACGTTATCTTCTCCCGATTATTCTGGACATAACGGTCCAGATCTCGCGTCTTCCATCCGTACTGACGATTCTGGCCTAAACTGGACAGTTGAACTTCGTAAGGGGCTAAAGTGGTCTGATGGCGAGCCGATTGCTAATGAAGATGTGCTCTATACAGTTTCCGTATTACAAGATGCTAACGTTAATACTAACTATTCTGATAGCCTGACTAATGTTAAAGTTTCGGAATCTGATGGAAACCTCATTTTTACCCTTCCTACGGCGTATGCCGATTTCTCCTCTGCCCTTGACTTTCCGATTTTACCGGCACATATCCTTAAAAATGTAAAGCCAACTCTGTTGCTAGAGGACCAATTCAGCGTCTCTCCAGTTACTTCCGGTGCTGTCTCATATAATGCAACCCAGACGATTAATAGCAACGGCGAAAAGATTGTCTATCTTAACCCTAATAAGTCATATTATAAAGGCGCACCATTATTAGATAGCTTTGCTGTTCATGCGTATATGACGACCGATGACATTATTAATGCGGTTAATGCCGGCTCAGTTACGGCTACTGCCGATTTGCTTCCGACAGATTCCGATAAAATCACCTCTAACCTAGTCCATGAAAAGCAGACCGCCATCTCTAGTGGTGTCTATGCCTTTATGAACGTTACTGGTAATATTTTCTCTAATCTGAAATTGCGAAAAGCTGTACAAGAGGGAATTGACATGCGTTCTCTGCGCGCTCCGCTCGGCGAAGAAACTGCCTTAGACTACCCTCTTCTTAAAAACCAGCTCGACCAGGAAGATCTTTTCCCGAAGCTACCGGATTACAACCCCGACTCGGCTAGAGAAACTATCGCTTCAGCAAGTCTGGAGAACCCAGTCCGCCTCGCGACAGTAAATACCGGTTATCTACCCGCTATTGCGGAGAACTTGAAGTATCAGTTAGAGCTTCTTGGCTTCAAGGTAGAATTAAATACCTATGACCCGGGGCAAGATTTTCTACTTACCGTAATTCGCCCGCGTGATTACGATATGTTGATTTACGAAGTCGAGCTCGGCTCAGATTCCGACCTCTTCGCTTATTATCACTCTTCCCAGGCTACCCCGACCGGTCTTAACCTTTCTAATTATAATAATGCCCTAGCCTCCGACCTGCTACTCGCCGCTCGTAGTACTATGGATAACGAGATTCGTGATGCTAAGTACCACTCTTTCCTAGAGCTCTGGGTTAATGAAGTCCCCGCCATTGGCATTTATCAAGCTAATATGTCCTACTATGTCAATAAAAACGTCCGTAGTTTTTCCGATGACATCCGCCTCGTAACTCCGGTAGATCGCTTCGTGGACATCTCTTTCTGGGCTACAGAAAAAGTCGTCAAAAATCGCACCCCGTAAGGTGCGTGTTTGGTGCGCCTGACTAGACTCGAACTAGCACAGCCATAAAACGGCCACTACCACCTCAAGGTAGCGTGTCTACCAATTCCACCACAGGCGCAAAACAAATTGTTAATATATATAATATATCACACCTTACGAAAAATCGCAACTTAGCGCTAAAACCGCCAACTTCTGGGTCAAAAAACCGCCAACTTCTGGGTTACCCCTGTTATTTTCGTTTGACTTTTTCTGTGAAAAATAGTAAAATAAACAGACAATAAACAGTGGGCGATAATAAACGAGGGAAAATGGATGGGTACAATAGAACAGGCCAATGAAACCGCCCTTCCGAGTGAAATCAACAAGTCTATTAGTTGTATAAAAAAATATATTATAACTGGAGATGTTGACCAGGCTGAAAAAACTTGCCAAAAACTTCTCGGTAAATACCCACACGCTTCAGAAAGTATTAAAAATAATTTTGCGGCAATATGTATAGACTGCAGCGGCAGCCCCGAAACTGCTAAAAAAGGAATCAAGATTTGCGAAAAACTCATAGAGAGCAATAAAGCAAGTAGCATCTCTAAGGCACAGATTCGTTATAATCTAGCAAATGGCTATTTTAGACTGATAGACCAAAATTTTAAGGATAGTAAAACCTACTTTTCGGCAACTACACATGAATACATTAAAAAGGCTATTAATAATTTTCAGAAATCCTATATTCTGCAACCATCCCCGAATATTGCCACTAATCTAGCGAATCTCTACGACGCAATCGGTCGGCCACTCGATGCGATTATCTGGTACAATAAAGCGCTGTCTTTAGATCCATACTTCGGCATGGCTCTAGGTAATAAAGCTATCGCCATGAATACGCTATCGCCGTTTTCTAAAAATGTGGGCAGCTATAAGGCCTATGCGTATAAGTTGCTTGACGAAGCTCTAAAATATTCGGAATCTATCGACAGACAGAGCGATAATGCCGTACATTTTTTCAGTAGTTACAAAGAAAAACTTTCTAGGCAATTTTCAGCTTCAAACTTTGACCCACAAAAGCGGGCTAATAGTGAAACTTCGAAAGAAATTAGCCCCTATACACAATTCTGTCTCGATAATGATCTCTATCTCAGTCTGCATACTTTCGGAGAACGTTCAGAAGAAAGTATAGGAGATACAGTCTCATTCGGTCCTATGAAAGAAATAGGTACAGAATTCATCGAAGAAATCTTCTTTAGGCTTGATGAAATTAAAGAGTCGTATGCTACAGGCCGATACCTATTATGGCTGTCGCAACAAGAGAGACTGGAGCTCGACGAAGTCTCGGCGCAAACGAATTTCCTCGGTACGGCAACTTATGAAGACCAAAACTTACATACTGGTTTACTAAAAACCGCATACTCTCGCGCATTCTCCTCTCTCGACAAAATCGCTAATATTATCAATTATTACCTGGGTCTTGAAATTTCAGAAGAAGATATCAACTATCGAAAAATCTGGGGAAACAGTCGCGAATATTATCACCCTAAGATTCGCAAGGCGCATTATCACCTATATGGATTGTATTCGATATTAATGGAACTAGGACAGCAACCGTCTGTTTTTCGTAATCATATTGAACACCGCTACTATAAATTATATACACCACCAAAACATCCAACTTCTCAAGATCTTGCAAAAGATACTATCAATGCCTTACATACTATTAAATTTGCGATAATTTATCTCCTGCTATTTTTAAGCTCTGAAGAAAAACGTCAATAGTATTTTTAGACTTTTTTCAAATTTCTTTGAAAAAAGTCTTGACATAACGTTATGTTCTATAGAGCAGGAAGAGTAAAAGGTCATATAAAACAAAAGAAAGGAATAAAACAAAATGTCCAAAACAACAAAAATCATCGCAGGTCTAGGTATCGTAGCAGGTCTCGGCGTAGCCGCTATGCCAGCCCTAACCCATGCTAGTTCCGTTAATGGTAATGCGGAAGTTATCGTGGAAGTCACGCCGGCTATCTCTCTAGCAATCACTGGTAATAATGATAGCACTACTGGCCATGGCCCATTCTTTGGTTCTGATCCATCTGGTATCTATCCTACTCCATCAGGATATGGCAATAATACTTCTTCCTCGAAGGTTACTATGTCTCCAAATCAACTCATTGAAGGTGGCGACACGGCTGGAGCCGAAGGGGCAGCTGGCTTCAACTCCCAGCTCACTGTTAGCACTAACAGCACTAGCGGATACACTATCACTGTCAATGCTGCAACTGCCAACGATGTTAACTTGGTAGGTAGTGACAACGCAAGCCATGTCATTGGATCCATTGAGACTGCTGGCAATCTTACTGCCGGTGATGGTAAATGGGGCCTACAAGCCGCTGGCGATTACGGTGGAACTCTTACAACTAATTCATGGAGTCCAGTACCTGCACCCGCAACTCCTGCAAATGTTAGAGTCTCTGGCGCTTCCGCTACTGGCTACAATGGTCAGCTCTCTGTTGTTAAGTATGGTGTTGCTACCTCCGCAAACCAAGCGGTAGATACTTACTCTGCTACCCTTACTTACACTGCTGCGACCGCCAATTCTTAATCGTACCGTCTAGGCAACAAGATATCCCCCATCTCTGCAGACTGGGGGATATTTATTTTTTATCGCTAAGCTTAGCGGCCTGCTTCAAAAGTTTTCGTTGCTCCTTGCAAGAGCGCCTTATAGCGACACGAAAAGCAACCTTTGCATTATCGCTCATATTTGGACTAGCAATATCATCAAAAGTCGGCTTGTTCTTCATTAATTTTAGTCTTATTTCATCAATCATCGATATAATCCTTTAGAGTTTCTTTACTATAATGATTATCCAGTGTCTTGTCAATTTCTTCAAAACCTATTTCGCTTTCCCACTCAATACTTTCATTATATCTATCTTTAACTATAATATCAAGCGTAATCTTCTCGTCGCTAAATTCGTCAATAATATTTTTGATATTTTTTATAGTATTAAAATATGCATCAATAAACCCTTTTTCATCTATTGCTCTATGCTCCACCTTCTCTCTTTCTTTAGTGAAGCTCCATGCCAATTTTGGATCTTGATAAACATATATTATTTTAACTCCGTAACTACGGCTCAACGCTCTCTTAACATTACTCCTAGCGCTCGTACTACTAAAAGTACCATCCATAATAAAATCTAGCCCCTTGCGAAGTATTATATCAAAAGCTCTATTCAAGAGTTCAGATGCGCCAGCCCTGAACAAATTTGCTTTTTCAGGAGTATATCCTTCTATTTGTACTGCTATTTCATCCATATCTAGTCGTACAGCTTTACTGCTAAGAACGTCTACTAAACTCTTGCTAAACTCCGTTTTTCCGGCCCCAGGAAGCCCAGCCATAAAAATCGCCATAGGGTTCCCATCTGGAGTTGCGCCAGACTGCGCGATAAGATTTTTCGCAAATTCATTTTTATGTGACTTTATCCAAGTTTTCTGATTTGTCATTAAATTAATTATACCACAGATGAATAAGACTATTTTTAGACTTTTTTCAAATTTCTTTGAAAAAAGTCTTGACATAACGTTTATGGTTCTGTAGAATAGGAAGAGTAAAAGGTCATATAAAACAAAAGAAAGGAATAAAACAAAATGTCCAAAACAACAAAAATCATCGCAGGTCTAGGTATCGTAGCAGGTCTCGGCGTAGCCGCCATGCCAGCCCTAACCCATGCTCTTAATACTAGCTCTGTAGACGGTGATGCTGAAGTTATCGTTGAAGTTACTCCAGCTATCTCCCTCCAAATCGATGGCAACAACGATACTAATCCTTATGGTGGCTTCTTCGATTCTGATCCGACAGGTGTTTATGCCGCTCCTGATGTAAACCACTTAAGCACTAACACTTCTTCTTCGAAGTGGACCATGTCTTCGAACCAAATCGTTGAAGGTGTTGTCGATAATGGCGATGAGACCGATGACCCAGGTGAAGGTTTCGTTTCTACCCTTACCGTTAATACTAACGATATTGGTGGCTACACCCTTAGCGTAAAAACCGCTGAGACTGGCGCTAACGCTACTAGCCTTCACAACAAAGATACTGGTACTCCTGATGCTTGGATTCCTGCTATCGCAACCGCAAGCGCTTCCTTCACTCAAGGTACTGCTGCTTGGGGTATCAGAAACAACGTAGCCGCCGCTAATAACGAAGCTATCAGCAATGATAAGTGGTATCCTATCGCTGCGACAGACCAGTCTGTCCGTATCGCTCCTGCTACTACTACTGGCTATGCTTCTGACGTATCTAACGTCCGCTACGGTGTCTCTACCGCTGCTTCTACCCCAGTCGGTACTTACCAGAACACTCTTACCTACACCGCTACGACTGCTAACTAATCGTACCGTCTAGGTAATAAAATACCCCCGCTTCTATAGAACGGGGGTATTTTTATTGACAAAACCGCGGATTAAATGTATAATCTAATTATGCTTACAGTTTCGCAGATAAGAGATGTTGTCTCTAGAATCGGACAAAAATACGGAGTAAAACGCATCTATCTTTTTGGCTCTTACGCGAAAAATACCGCGAGCGAGGATTCCGATATCGATTTAATTATCGACCGCGGCGAGGTACGTACTTATAAAGAGTATTTTCACCTTTGCGAAGAATTATCAAAAGAACTCGGTACTGACGTCGATGTAACCGCGGAAGAAGGCATGCTCCCGGGCTTTTTCGAGCTTATAAAGAATGATAGGATTCTTCTCTATGCAGCCTAATGATAGGTTTTTACTAGAAACAATCAAAGGTTACTGCGACGATATCGACTGGGCGGTAAAATCGTTTTCACTAACAGAGAAAGAGATTACGGAAAATCCTGGATTTCGTGCTATGTTGGCCTTTTTTGTTCAACAAATTGGCGAAACTAGCGGAAAACTGAGCGAAGAGTTTAAAAATTCTCACCCCGAGGTCGAATGGAAGGCAATTATCGGGTTTCGTAATCATATTGTACACGCTTACGGTAAGGTTATCCCTGAAATTTTATGGGACACCGTTTAAAACGATATTCCGGAGCTGAGAGATTTTTGTACGGCCATCTTAGCTACCATTAACTAATCTTGACCACCGATTGAGCATCTAAAAAGGGAACTTGTTCTCTTTTTTAGAGGCAACTAGGCGCGGTTAGGAGTTTTTTTAAAGAAATTTTAAAAACTCTTGACATAACGTTATATTCTATAGAGCAGGAAGAGTAAAAGGTCATATAAAACAAAAGAAAGGAATAAAATAAAATGTCCAAAAAAAACAACTCCATTAGCTCTATCTTCGCCAAAGGCGCTCTTGCAGCCGGTGATGGTAAGTGAGGTATACAAGCAGCCGAAGCATACACCGGTGGCACCCTTGCTACTGCTACTGAGGAACAGTGGAGCCCTGTATCTACTACTGCCGCAACCATTAAGACCCTTTCCGGTAGCGCTACAGGTTACAAACGGGATGTGTCTATTGTTAACTATGGTGTCGCTACTTCTGTTGATCAGCCAACCGGTACCTACCAAGCTACTCTTACCTACACCGCTACGACTGCTAACTAATCGTACCGTCTAGGTATGAAATACAATCTAAAAAAATGCAACCCCTAAACCTGATAAAAACCCTTGCATTTTTAAAACGCTCTTGCTATAATGAACTTATATTAGGTCATATTATATACAAAAAGGAGTCCAAAGTGACAAAAACAAATAAACTAATCTTAGGTCTAGGTATCGTTACCGCCTCGAGTTTCGCTGCGCTTCCGCACTTAACTCACGCAACGAACCCGGATCAGATAGATATCAGTGTCAATGTTCATCCGGTCATTGCTCTCGAGATTATCGGAAATAATGACGTTAGCCCATACGGACAGGTCACTGATATTGATCCTGACGGCGTAACTTTCGAAGACGCTTCTGGTAATCCTATCACAGAGAGTGCTATTAAAACATCCTCTTCTAAGGCCAGTCTCTCTCAGAATCAGCTCGTAGAAGGAAACGACACGAACGGCTTTCTCTCTACATTAAAAGTTTCCACTAATGATCAAGGTGGTTATACCCTAAAAGTTGCCGCAAAGACTTCCGCCGATGTTAATCTTACTGACGACAATAACCATAGTATCGATAGCGTCGCTACCGCTACCACCCTTACGGCAGGTGACGGCAAATGGGGGTTACAGGCCGGCGATGCCTATAGTGGCACTGGTCTAACTACTAACTCCTGGTCTCCTATTACTACCGCTGGTACTATCGTTAAAACTAGCGGCTCGGTCACGACTCCTCTAAAACAAGATACGACTCAGGTTAAATACGGCGTCGCTACCGGCTCAGTTCAGCCCGCCGGTATCTATTCCGCGACGTTATCTTATACCGCTACTACCGCAAATTAATTTCGTCATAAAAAACGGTTGCTTTTGGCTAACCTCTCGTGTATAATTGATTACATAAACAAGGAGGTTAATGGCTATAAAACATACAAAATATAAATATATCTTCTGCGCAATCTTCGCTGCGCTAACTTTGGGGATTACTGCGATGTTTGCTAATTCCGTCCGCGCTGCTGACGGCAACAGAGGAATACAGCTACAGGTTACCCCTACGAAGCAGAAACTCTCGCTCGAACCTGGGCAGACTTACGAATCGTCTTATACGGTACAAAATACCGGCGGTCAGGAGTTTACTTATACCGCCGAGGCTACCCCGTATTCCGTAAATGACCAGTCCTATAGTGGTAATTACGAAACCCGTAAGAATTATAATCAAATCGCCGATTGGATTACCTTTAACGAAAGTGAGAAAACCGGAAAGATTCAACCGGGGCAGAGTAAGGAAGTTCATTTTACAATTAACGTCCCGAAAGACGTACCGGCCGGCGCTCAGTATGCCGCGATCATGGCATCTACCTCTGACGGAAACGCCGATGATGCTACTATTAGAGCTATCAACCGCGTTGGTATGATTCTCTACGCTAGTGTCGCTGGTAAAACTCGCGACGAGGGAAGTATTAAGAGTAATAATATCCCTGGCTTCCTCTTTGAAGGTCCGCTTACCGCTACTGCTCTCGTAGAAAATACCGGTAACGTCGAAAATACCGCGAAATATACTTTCCGCGTCTGGCCACTCTTCAGCAATGAAACCGTCTATAATAATGAAGAGCGCCCAGTTTCTCTCGATATTATTCCGGAGACAACCCGTTTTAGCTCTATCTCTTGGGAAGAAATCTCCCCTATCGGTATTTATTGGGCACAACAAATCGTAGATTACGCCGGTCAGACCGATACCTTAGAGAAATTCGTTATCATTTGTCCGCTCTGGCTTCTCTTCGTTATCTTCGCCCTAATCTTCTTCATTATCTTCTGGCTCGTCTCTCGCGCCCGTGGCCGTAAGCGTGGCAATAGGGAAAGCCGTCATAGTTCTAGCCGCCGCTCTAGTAGTGCCGACTCGGAAAAATCCGACAAAAAGGAGGAAAAAAGTGAGTAAGCGCATTACAAAGATTTTATCTTTCGTTCTCGCTACTGCTATAAGTTTTGGAGCTGTCCTTTCGACGGCTCCAAAAGTCGTAGCCGAGGACGATCAGAAAAATAGCCCCGCCATTTGGCTTCAAATCTCCCCGGTCTCTAATCATATCGTTATCAAAGCCGGCTCTGATACAGACTATAGTTTTACCGTATCTAATATCGGCTCCGAGACTTTTAACTACCACGTCTATGCCGCCCCGTATTCTGTCGTCGATGAAGATTATAACGTTAGCTTCAATACGGAAAATACACGTACGCAGATTGCTCGTTGGATTAAATTCATCGGTGAAGACAACCAGACACATAGTGAGGCTAAATTCACTATCGGCCCAGGCGAGAAACAGACTATCCGTTATCGCGTAGAAGTTCCTGACGATATCCCTGCCGGCGGTCAATACGCTACCATCTTTGCCGAATCTGACGAAGTTGACGGCGATGTCGCTAGCTCCGGTATTAAGACCGTTTCTCGCGTCGGCCTAATCGTCTATGGTCGCACCGATGGCGACACGGTGGATGCTGCTGATATTACCGACTATAACGTCCCTGGTTTCATGACCGGCGGGAACATTAGTGTTTCTTCTCGCGTAGAGAATAAAGGCAATACTGACTTCGAGGCAACTTACGATTTCGAAGTAAAGTCTATTTTCGGTAAGCAGCTTTATACAAAGAGTAATTCCTACAATATTCTCCCGGATACCGCTCGACGCGTGTCTTCGGAATGGGAAGAAACTCCGATGATGGGCTTGTTCCAGGTACACTATCGTGTCGCCGCCTTGAACGGGCAGGTCGTCAGAGACGAGACCCGTCTAGTCGTGATTATGCCAATATTCGCTATTATTTTAAGCATAATCCTCTTGACATTAATTATCATCTGGATTATAATCATAATCAGGAAGCGCAGAGAGCGCAAATCCCGTCTGCTCGTATAGGCTTTCGGAGACGTCCGATCTACGAGCGACAGGATTTGAAAATATTGCGAGTTCGCTACTCTGCGAAGCCAAAATAAAAACAAAACATAAAACGAGAGTGTAGAGTATGCAAATAAGCAAAAAACATCTTCTTGGTTTAGGTGGCTTAGCTGTCGTCGCAGCTACTACTGCCTATGCCGCAACAATACCAACCCCAAACGCCGGTGCGGCTAGCGCCGGAGGCAACGCAGAAGTCGTTGTTGACGTTTATAGTAGTAATCCACAAGTCGAGATTACTTCTATTAAAGATGGTGATGTTTTCACCACGGAAAATCTCTATATCGAGAACACCTATAGCGATGCTAGTAAAATAGAATACGTTCTCTATAAGAAAACAGATCACGGTCTAGTCTATGCCGACTTAGGTGAAAACGCGGAATATATCCCGCCAACCTTTACCGAGTCTGGTCGTCGTGGGTTTAACTTTAACCTAAACTCTAGCGAGGATCTCGGCTACGGTGAATATGTTGTGGAAGTAACCGTCTATTCCGGCTCTTCTAAAGTCCAGGATATGGTTTCTTTTAAGTATGTGCCGGTAAAACTTACCGTTATCGGTGAAGACGAAAACGGTGATTTAGTCGTCGATGTTGATTATGATGAGAACGTCAATACCTTCGATGTTCAACTTACCGACGAAAATGGTAATCCAATCCTCGATCCTGCCCTAACCTATAAGGTGGACAATCCAGGCGTCGCTGGAAGTATGCGCCTAACTATTCCACTAGGTACGAATTACGGTCTAAAACCGGGTACATATAATGTCTTGCTAACTGCTAGAGATAGAAACGGCAGAACGCTTTACGAGTATGCAGCAGGACAAATAGCCTATACCGCGCCAGACGTACCAGATGTTCCTAGAACCGGTGGTTTTCTCAACGATTTAAACATTTCTAACACAGATTACCTTATCACCGGCCTTATCATCTTTGGTCTATTCACGGTCTTTGCAATTGCTATTATTAGAAAGCAGAGCCGTCGCTAATAGAATCGACATGGCGTGTCTCATCTACTGCGAGAATTGATGAGATACCTGAAATCTACACAAAGTTTGTTTTTGGCTACTTGTAAAGAACACCTCTGACGAGAGGTGTTCTTTTTAGGGGTTTATTTTTTAATAAAACGTGCTATAATGTATTTATACCTGAGGGCGGTTAGCTCAGTTGGCTAGAGCGTCTCTTTGACGTAGAGAAGGTCAGGGGTTCGAATCCCTTATCGCCCACCAAACGGTTTATAAAATAATTTTCAACTATTTCGTAATCTATAGGTGTCTGTTAAACCCCTTGCTAAAATAGAGGGCTATTTTTATGCCATTTTTGTAACAAAAACATGTCAAAATCACAATTTACCTCTATAATTTTGTCGGTTAAATCCCTAACATTTTTTATGTTAATTATCTCGTGTAGTCAAGTCTGTTCCGCCCCATTCTACAACGGTAAAACCATTGCGTTCCGGTGTAGGGGTAAGCACCTGTTCCTCTACTTCTCTATACTCATTTAGCCCTTCAAATATCATCCTTACCCTAATTAAAGCATCCGGTTCAACAGACAATTTTAGTGGCATTTCTTTTTCAATTTCTTCTTCTGTTGCGAAATAAATATAATTATAATTATGTGATTCTAGCTTTGGTAGCCAATAAACAATAAATTCTTCTTTTTCCTTGTAATTCAATCCCAGAATCGCTAGTTTTTCTTCCAAAAACTCTGCTGAATCTGTACCTTTTACCACGAAGCCGACAGTTTTATCTAGGTCGCTGCTATCTTTTGTTCCTTCCCAATATAAAGAGTATAGTTTATTTCCAGTTAATTTATCAACTAAAGTACCATCAGGGTAGGCTATTACGTCCCATCCGTCAGTGTATTTTGGATAGCTAGATGATAGGTTCTCTGGTAGCCCCAATCGCACTACTATCTCTGTTTCTTTTTCCGGATAAAGATAAATTATAGGTTTTAATACTACGTGTGGACTATCATGACAGCCACATGCTTCTCCGTCAGCCAACGGTCCACAAACTCTGTATGTACCATTGGGACAAGAATCATCGCTAAATATACCATTAGCTGCAAGCACTCCAACTACGATGCCAGCAACAGCAATAATGCTAACCATTATCCCGGCAACAATTAACCATGTCTTTGTTTTATTACTCTTCTTCTGCCCAACTAAGCTTTGATTTTCTACCTGTTTTTCGCTGTCTAAATCGTTACCTTTAAGTGTAACATCTGTTTCTTGAGTTGAATTATTTTCTTCCATATATATTATCATATCACATTTATCAAAACCGTATGTACGTTTGTAGTTTTTTGCGTATATCTTCATTGTATATTGTTAAAACCTGGTTAATTGAGCCCCACCATTTAATAAAATCGGACTTTCCGATATTTTTTTGTGCTATAATTAAGTCATGTTTAATCTAAAAGGAAAAGTAGCAGTTGTTACTGGCGCTAGCTCTGGTCTCGGCGTACAGATGGCGACCGCTTTCGCAAAACAAGGCGCCGATCTTGTAATCTTGGCTCGCCGTCTTGAACGTCTCGAGGAACTCGCGGCTAATCTACAAACTAATTATAATGTAAAAGTCCTCCCGCTGAAGTGCGACGTTACTAGTACCGAGGACATTAATTCCGCCGCCGAGAAAACGGAGCAAGAATTCGGTAAAGTAGATATTCTACTTAACTGTGCCGGCTCGTCGAAAGATAAAGGCGTCCTCGATATGAGCGACGAAGAATGGGATTTTACTATCGCTACCGATATGACCTCCGTTTTCAAGATGACTCGCGCCTTTGCGAATATTATGAAGAAAAATCACTACGGCCGAATTATTAATATCGCTTCGATGTACGGCCTAGTTGGTAATACTGAAATTTATACTGTCGCCTACCATTCTTCTAAAGGCGGAGTAGTAAATTTCACGCGCGCTGTTGCCGCCGAGTTAGCGTTAGACGGAATTACTTGTAACGCAATCTGCCCGGGATATTTTGAAACCGAGCTAACTAAACCCGTCCTCGACACTGAGCAATTTCAGGAGTTTGCGAAAACTCATGTTCCTATGCAACGCTACGGCAAGCCCGGCGAGTTAGATGCCGCTGCGGTCTTTCTTGCTAGCGAAGAAGCGAGCTACGTTACCGGCGCAATTCTACCAGTTGACGGTGGCTATACCTGTATCTAAGGACTAGGTACTTTCAATCTAGGTGCTAACGAGTTATCAGGTACCCGACTTTCATTTAAATCGCTTGTGCTCAGCGCAAAAACTTGCTACAATAAAAATAACTAATAAGAAAGGTTTTTCTATATGAAAGAAATCTCTAAAAAAATCAAGTGGCTTATTGGAGGAGCTATTTGTATATCAGTTATCTTTATTATCCTCGGGATTTGCTTTGTCGCTTTTCCGGCCGGATCATTAAACATCATCCGTTGGATACTTTGCGTAATGGCGCTTGTCATGGGCATTTCGTTTATCGTCGCTGATTTTAGCCGTAAACTCCCAGGTTTTGGTACAGCTGCTGCCGGCGCTATTCTTATCGTTGCCGGGCTTGCGCTCGCATTCCACCCTGCAGTAATGAACATTTTCCCGGTCGCGCTAGGCGCCTGGTTTATCGTTACTGCTATTAGCTATCTACGCCTAGGCTTTAGCCTTCCTGGCGTCTCTGGGATTATCTCAATTCTTACTGCGCTTATCTCCCTAGCCTGCGGCATCCTACTTATTATCAATCCGTGGGGCGGACAAATCTCAATTATGATTTTCGCCGGTATCATGATGATTGCCTACGGCGTCTCTAGTGCAATTAGTACTACTATCTTCGGCGTAAATCTTAGCGATTTAGAAAAAAGCGTTAAGAAAACCATCTCTGGCATCGGAGAAGCTGGTAAAAAATAGACTTCCATTTTCCTAAAAAGGGTGTTATAATAAACATACACCTTTTTTAGGTACCTTGGGTCGGTAGCTCAGCTGGTTAGAGCACGGGCCTTTTAAGCCCGGTGTCGAGGGTTCGAGCCCCTCCCGACTCACCAAGATAAAAAAGACTCCCCGTCGGGGATTATTTTTTATCTTGGTGACTGGGGCAAGAACCCGTAGGGTTCGACCGGACGACGAAGCGAGTAAAAATCTAGAGCTTGCTCTAGATTTTTCGAGCAAGGAGGAGCGGAAGGAATGTGCGAAGCAAATTCCGAGCCCCTCCCGACTCACCAAGATTTGCGAAAAATGAACCGTAGGTT
>JAFRFM010000039.1 GCA_017434345.1 Candidatus Saccharimonadota bacterium | reverse complement strand
TTTCCTATTAACGTATCATTTTACCTCATTTAGCCCTTATTCAAATGTCGTAAAATAATACGGGTCTATTAGTCTTTTAGGCGGAAGCTGATGCGGCCTTTAGTAAGGTCATAAGGGGTAAGCTCAACTTCTACCTTATCGCCTGGCACAAATCGGATGTAGTTTTTACGCATTTTTCCGCTCATGTGCCCAATAATAATATGACCATTCTCGAGTTCGACCCGAAATTGGGTCTTAGGCAAAGCCTCAATAACCTTGCCGGTGAGTTTTATCACTTCCTTTTGACTAGCCATAAATTACTATTCTATTATAGCAAAAACTGTGCGATTATGCAAGGGGCAAATACGAATTTTTGTTATATTTATGACCCCGCTGGCGCGCTCGCCCGTCTTCACGGGGAGCGCTGGCTCGTGCGCCGAGCTTCGGCGCACACGGTCATAAATATAACATAAAATTCGTATTTCCCGCCTGCCTATATCACTGTTCTGTATCGGCTAGTAAGACGGCGCGGACGAATTGGCGGGAGAGATAGGTTTTTTGGACGTCGGACCATTCGCCGGAACAGGTGATAAGGGTAATGCTTTCTACACCGGGTACAGGGGAGACGAAGGCTTTATTCATATTTGCATTTGCCTCGGAGAGAGTGTAACTTACGTTTTCTACTACATTGTAACGGAAGATTTTTCCGTCGCCACGTTCGATAGTGATAATATCACCGTTTGCTAAAGTTGGAAGATATTTGAAAACTCCGACTTTTGTAGGGCCACCGTTATGTCCGTCAAAGACGGCGGTGCCGCCTTCTCCCGGACGGTCGGAACCTGTATACCAACCGACGTCGAAGATATTATTCGGGGTCTGGATTTGTCGAGAATTAGTAAGGCCGACTGGGAGTACGCGAGCGTTTTTTACGTCTAGACGCTCAATGGAAAGGTATCGCGGGCGATCCGGAGATACGGTGTAATTATCGGTTTCGGTCTGGGTGATTTCTTCTTCGGAAATAGTTTCTTCTTCGGTTACAGGGGAAGAAACGGCCTTTGCACGTTCGCTACCTTCCTTTTCTTGATAGTATGAGTATTCCCAGAGGAGTACTCTAATGGCGATAACACCTAAAACTAATACTATAATTCCTACGAAAATTTTTGGTAAGTTTCTTTTTATATCGATTGAGATTTTTTTGCCCACTTTTCTCTCCATGATATTAAGCCTTATAATCGTCGTAAGTAATCATTAGAGCACGAGAATCGATTTGTCTGAGGTTTTCTATTGCTACGGTGACTACAATGAGGAGACCGGTACCGGACAGGGACAGACCGATAGGTGCGCCGGTAGTAAGGATGAAAATGTAATCGGTGATAAACGGTAACATTGCGATAATGCCGAGCGAAAGTGCGCCGAAGAGGTTTAGGCGATTTACTACGTTGCTAAGATATTTAGCCGTAGTAGCACCTGGGCGGACACCCTCAATGAAGCCGCCTTGTTTCTGTAGATTTTCGGCGATTTCGTTAGTGTTAAAGATGATTGAGGTGTAGAAGTAGGTAAAGAGGATGACTAAGATGAAGTATAGCGCCGGGTAGAAGAACCATTGTATGTTAATGCCGTTCGGGTACATGGTCGCGAAGTTACTAGCAGATGGCGCGGTAAAGAGATTTACGAGGCTAGCGCCAAAGGCATTACTAGGGTCGACGGTTTGAATAAGTTGCCCAATTAGAGCCGGGAGGGCGAGGAAACTAGTAGCGAAGATGACTGGGATGACACCGGCGGCGATAAGTTTTATTGGGAGGATAGATTTAATTCCGCCATAGGTACTATTGCCGTGTACACGTTTCGCATAGTTAATAGTAATGATGCGCTGTGCCTCGTTTAGTTTTACGAGATAGTAGATAACTATAACCATAGCCGCGGCGAAGCCGAGAACAATCCAGAAGGTAGTCGGGTTGACAGGGAGGTTGACCCAGCCAAAGAGGCTAAGGGAGCCGTTACTCGTATCGAAGAGAGAAGCTCCGAGGCTAGCCATAGTCGTAGGAAGTTGAGAAATAATTGAGGCGAAGATAATCATAGAAATACCATTACCGATTCCCTGTTCCGTAATAAGCTCACCGAGCCACATTAGGATAATCGAGCCGGCAGTCATACAGGTAACAGAGAGAATCCAGTCGGAAGTCGTGATATTCATTTCCGTCGCGACATTGGCGGCGGCAGATTGGTAAAGAATGTACATATAGGCGATAGACTGGACAATAGCTAGAGGAATGGAGAGACGACGGGTCCATTGATTAATCTTACGGCGTCCGGTTTCGCCGTCTTGAGAGAGTTCTTCTAGGCTAGGGATAGCCTTAGTGATAAGTTGAACGACGATAGAGGCAGTAATGAAAGGCGAAAGGCCAACTAGGATAATTGAGAAGCTAGTAAGACCGCCACCGGAGATAAGGTTAAGGAAGCTGCCAAAATCGGACTTAGAGAGTAAGGTTTCAATAGCTTCTTTAAAGGTAGAAGAGTCGCCGAGAGGTACGGGAATATGCGCCATAAAACGATAAACGACAATGATGCCTACTACGATTAGGAGCCGTTTTAACATATCTTTATTCTTAAATGATTTGAAAATAGTCTTGAAATGCATAGGATTAACTCTTCTTTACTCTATCTATAATAACAAAAACTGGCTGCGGACGCAACCAGTTTTTGTAAGTTTTAGCTATTTTTTAGCTTGTTTTTCACCTTTACGGCTATCTTCACGAGTAGCGCGAGATGGAATACCGGTTTGAGTGAATTTACCGCCGGCTTTTTCAATCATAGCTACGGCAGATTTCGAAGCGAACTGAGTGTTAAGATTAATCTTAGCGGTAAGTTCGCCGCGGGTGATAACTTTTACCTTTACATAAGGGTTAGAGATGAGCTCCGCCTCGTAAAGTTTAAAGTTATCTACTTCGCCAGAAAGGCCATTTAGACGGTCGGTATAGACGACCTCTGCCTTAGGGTGAAGGGATTTAAATCCCTTTAGCTTCGGGATGGCCTGGACGAAGGCTTTTTGTCCGCCCATGAAGCTTGCTGGCATCTTACGATGGCCAGTACGGGCTTTCTGACCTTTAGTACCGCGGCCGGCAGTCTTTCCCTGTCCGGCAGAAATACCGCGACCCTTACGGGATGGGCGAGTATTTGCCGTAACTTGCAAATCGTTGTACTTCATTATTTAGCCTCCTTTTTAGTAGTTTTCTTAGCAGTCGGCTTTTTGGCAGGTTTAGATTCTGCGTTAATCTTAGTAGTCTCCCAATCTTTACGAGGAACTTGTTCGCGAAGACCTTCGATAACGGCATAGGCGATGTTAACCTTATTGGTAGAGCCGAGAGACTTAGAAATAAGGTTTTTAACGCCGGTAAGACCAATAATAGAACGGACTACGCCACCGGCAATAATACCGGTACCAGGAGCGGCAGGTTTCATAAGAACGTGTGCCCCAGTAGTCTTGGTTTCTACTTCGTGGCAGATAGTTTCACCGTCCATATTGAATTCGATAAGGCTCTTATGTGCCTTAGCGGAAGCTTTCTGTACGGCGCTCGTAACGTCGCTACCTTTCGCGACACCGATGCCAACTTTATTTTTATGATTGCCGATTGCAACGAGTGCTTTAAAGCGCATACGACGACCACCTTTTACGGTACGAGAGACACGGTCAATGTTGATTGTGACTTCGTCAAACTCTTTTGGTGGAAGTTCGCGGTTAGCACGGTTATTACCACGGCGATTATTACGGCGATCCATAGGACGACCAGAGATGTCGCGAACCTGTTTACGGCTAGCGGTCTCGTCGGTCATCTTTAAGGTGCCGGATTTGTTAATTACTTTGGTGCTTTAGTATTGTCGGCCATATTAGAACTCCAATCCTTCCTTTCTAGCGGCATCAGCTAAAGCGGTGAGGCGACCAGCATAAAGTCTAGAACCACGGTCAAAGACGACTTTGGTGATTTTAGCCTTTTTAGCTTTTTTGGCGATTTCTTCACCGATTTTTGCGGCCTTTTCGGTCTTAGTGCCGGAAAGTTTACTGCCAACGGTAGTAGCGTAGGCGAGAGTACTCCCAGCATCATCATTGATAATTTGTGCGGTAATGTGCATATTACTGATATAAACGGTAAGGCGAGGACGCTCGCTAGTACCGTGGATATTAGCGCGGGTGCGCTTTGCGCGATATTCAGCTTTCATTATTTCTTACCTGCCTTTCCAGCCTTACGGATGATAACTTCATCAACATATTTAATACCTTTACCTTTATAAGGTTCAGGCTTCTTGAGGCTTCTAATTTCCGCGGCGACTTGGCCGACTTTCTGTTTATCGATACCAGAGACGGTAATTTCCATCTTGTTAGTAGTAAGAGTAATACCTTCTGGGGCGCTATATTTTACAGGGTGTGAAAAGCCTAGCGCCATTTCGATATCTTTTGGTCCGCCAGATAGACGAAAACCGACACCGTTAATTTCGAGTTTTTTCTCGAAACCTTCGGTAACGCCTTTTACGGCGTTATTTAATAGTGCGCGCTGTAAACCGTGCCAAGCTTTAGACTTTGGCTCGTCGTCGGCGCGTTCTACTATAATTTGATTTCCTTCTACTTTCGTAGAAGTTTTTTCTTGGACAGGGACTGTAAGCGTGCCCTTAGGGCCTGCGACAGTGATTTCACTTTCGCCGACCGTAATTGTCACGCCAGCAGGGATGTCCACTGGTAGTTTTCCGATACGACTCATTTGTACCTTTCCTTAATATTATTCCTTTCATTATAGCACAAAAATCCCCCTTTTTCAAGGGGGATTTTTTCTCTAGCCTAAGCTTACTTTAGAGTTCTTCGGAAGAAGATACTTCGGTAAGCTTGAAGAGCTGAGCTTTAGTGCCGTTACCGGTGTAGACCTGGACGTTAGTGCGCTTTGCAGCGTTACCGCCAGCTACATCGAGGTAAAGACCGCCGTTTAGAGAGCGGATAGTTACATAACCGTCCTCTTCGATGACAACCCATTTCTGGGAAGTAGTACCGTTAGCCTTGTAGAGCTGAACGTTCGTGCCCTTAGTGACGTTACCGCCAGCTACATCGAGAACCATATCACTTGCAAGAGCGGAAGCGATAGTGTAGGTACCGTCGCCGTTGCTGATGAAGTGGAAGGATTGAGCTTCGGTTTCGTTAGCGGTGTAAAGCTGGACATTAGTACCGTTGGTCTTTTCACCACCAGCTACGTCGATGACGAAGCCTTCACCGAGAGCAGAGTCGATAGTATAAGCGGTCTCAGAGCTGAGAGAGATATTGCTTTCGAAACCTTCTACAGGGGTTAGAGTAAACTTCTGAGAGTCGGTGTCGTTAGAAGCGTAGATTTGGACATTGGTGCCTTTAGCTGCGCTACCACCAGCGATATCGAGAACGAATTCGTTGTTGATTGCGGAAGCAAAGGTGATGTTGCCTTCTGCGTCTTCTAGGGCCACCCACTTCTGAGAAGCAGTACCGTTGTAGTGATGTTGTTGGACGTTAGTACTGTCAGCAGCTACGCCACCTTCAACGTCTAGGTAGTAACCAGACTTGATGTTGCGGATAGTGTAGAAGCCATCTTCGGTAGCTTCGATATAGTATTGCTGTGCTAGGGTGTCGTTGCTTGTGTAGAGCTGGACATTAGCGTCGTCCGCAGTAGAACCACCAGCGATATCGAGAACCATATTTGAGCCGAGCGCGCTAGAGATAGTGTAAACACCATCGATGATGTGTGCGTATTTGGTTACGTTAATGGTAACTTCTGTGTAGTCAAGAAGAGTTTCACCGTCAGCCGCAAGCAAGCCGAACATGGCTGTGTAGGTACCTGGTTCTGCACCATAAGCGTTGACAGCGTAGGTAGTTACACGGTTTCCGCTATCATCTACGGTTGGAGTTTCTGGGGTAATAGTGATGCCGTCATAAAGCTCGCCTTCGCCGTCAAGGACGACTGCATCGATAGAGCTTCCAGCAGGGTTACTGTCGGTGACAACTAGAGGGTAAGATTCTTCGTCATCTGTGTTGAGCTTTATCTCGTCAGTGTCGGCAACGATAGTTGATTCAGCCACATGGAGAGTGATTGTATAGTTGTTTTGATAAGACGCGCCGGTTGGTTCGCCTTCAGCGTCGTATGCAACTACGTTGTCGGTAACAAGGATGGTATAGTTGCCTTCTTCATTACCGGTCTCGAAGATATAGTCGTCACCAGATTTAGTATAGTTGAGTTCAGTTTCGATAGAAACAGTACCAAATGGGTCGGCGATTGTAATAGCCTTAGAGCCAGCGTCAGTAGTTACATAGTAGTCGCTATCTACATCTACACCGTAGACACGGAATGTAAGTTCGTTCCAGTTTACTGGGTTGCCGCCGAGAACTTGAACAGCGGTAATAGTGTAAGTACCCGGCTCAATAGTAGCAGTACCCGTTTCGGTGGCATAGACAGTATTAAAGATAACCTTTGCATCGCCCGCATCGATACCTTCTGTAGAGGTAGAAATAATCGTTGCTAGCTCTTCTTCAGTGAAGTCTTCGCTAGTGAAGAAAAGTCTGTTATCTTCAGCGTCGAATTCACCGCTGATAAGGCCGGCATCCTTAACGCTTCCTATTACTGTATTATCATCTGTGCCAGCTAGGGTATAGATAGGGTTAATATCCGCTACGGCTTCGGCATAGGTCGAAACTGCAACAGTGACATCTGTTTCTTCACCGGCGCCGTCAGAGATAGTCATAACGATGTCGCCAGACTCATCAGCGGCAATAGCAGTGATGGTATTAGTTTCAGCATCTAGCTCGATGGCGTTTTCAGCGGCACTGACATCTATATTGCTAATGGTGAACTCTAGGTCGGAGCCTTCTGGTGCGGTTGGGAGAGTAATGACGCTACCCAATCCCATTTCTTCTCCTGTTCCAGCTTCGAACTTAAGTGCTACAGAATCGGTCCATAGAGCATATGTATAAACAGTGATTTCTTTCTTTAGTGGTTCAGCTTCCGTGTCGATTGCGCCGTTGCTACCGAACCAGCCTCCGCCGGAAGTGTAGGTTATGGTTGCAATTTCGGCGTCGCTACCGGTCGAAGCAATTTTAACACTGTTAAGTTCTTCAGCTTCCTCGGTTTCTGGGTTTACTTCAGTATTGCGGGTAACGGTTAGATCACCGGAAACGGTTGGTTCATTGCCCCAAAGGGTGCTAAGTCCAAACTCATCAATGCTCTTGTCCGTTTGTAGCCATTGCGTACTAGCGGTATCGTCTAACAGGTAGACATCGAAGCTAAAGGTGGTATTTTCACTATCGTTAGTGTTAACGGAGATAGTGGCAAAACCTTCCATGTCTCTTTTAGCGGTAAGAGTGATGGTGGTTACATCGCCATCGGTAGTTTTCTCAATCTTAGCGATTGATGCATCGGTAGAGCTAACGGTTACGTCAGCGATATCAATGCTATCGTTAAGATAAGCTTCTACGTAGCTGGTGATATCTACTACTTGGTGGTTAGCACTTTCTTCGAAGTAGATGTTTTGAATTCTAGCTTCTTCGTCAAATTGATAGACGGTAACCGTAGCAGTAGCAGTCTCTACGCCGTCGGTAGAGATACCGTTGATTTTATAAGTGCCACTACCGACTTCGTTGAAAGTGAAGTAGTAGGAAGTGGTGCCGTCTTCTACGGTAGAAGTAATGGTATAGATATCGCTAGAAACTGGGTTACCAATCTCGTCTTTTACAGTAAAGGTTAGTTCATTACCGTATTCAGCGTTGTCTGCGGTGAATAATGCAGAGGAAGTAGCTGTACCAACAGGTAGAGTGTAGGTTTCTGCTACTGTAGGGGTAACAGTACTCTCTGCAGTTACGATATAGCCGCCTTCAACCTCAAATACACTAAAGCCGTCCGCGATAGCAATATTCGAATCTTCAGGGTTGGTAGCGAAGACTGGCTTACTATCTACGCCGTTGCTAATAGTAATGATGCTAGCCATAGTAGTGTTAGCGGCTGGGAGAGCTACGCCGGTAAAGTTACCGCCGAGAATGTTGATTGTCTCCGTACCTCTAGTAGATGCACTACCAGCAGCATAGCCGAACATGTCGTTAGAACCTTCGGCAGTATTCATGAAGTTACCTTCAGAGATAGTGACATTAGCGCCACCGCCGATTTTTAGAGTGATGATAGCGCTATTATTAAGAATAGTACCTTCACCGCTTTCGGAATCATCAAAGACGTTAAAGTCTACTCCGTCGGAAACGTTTAGTCCGCCGGTCAAAGTGTGGCCGTTAAGATTTAGGCTCTGGTCTTCACTGACAGTAAGAGTAACACTCGTAGCATCGATATCGCCACAGAGGGTTACTGGTGCTGTATTTTCAGCAGCTAGTGCGGCGACTAGTTCCTCTGCCGTACTTACTTCGACGTCGGTAGCCTCAGTTGCGCAATCGTAAGTAGTCGCGCCAACTTTTGCCGAGCCGATGATGGCTGGAAGGTTGACCGAACTGAGCGAAAGCACAAGTGCGGAAAAACCGTACCCAAAGGTTTTAATAGATTTATTCATACCCTTATTTTCTCCTCTGTAGAAGTATGCACCCCCTTTAATTAACTCCACACACAATCTACAAAATTAGTTTATATGCTTTCATTATACACCTAGCTTATATAAAAAGTCAAGCATTTTCGCGTCCAGAAATCAAAAAACTAGACGGTCTTTCTGGAGTCTGCGCCTTGCTAGGCGCAGGGTCAGGGTGCGACCCCTGTGAAGACAGGGGGAGCACGCCTGACCGCCGGAAAGACCGTCTAGTTTTTTTGATTCCTTAGCCTAAACTTGAACTGGGGTCTAGTAGACTTTGATTAGGATTTCGCCACCGAGGCGGTTTTTCTTGGCTTCGCGGCCGGTCATTAAACCTTTTGAAGTAGAGATAATTACTGTGCCACGGCCAGATTTAATAGTAGGAATGTCGGCGGCAGCAGTATAAATGCGGCGGCCAGGCTTACTTACTTTAGAAATCTCGGTGATGCGTGCAGGCGCATCCTTGGCGTTGATGATTACGTGAAGGATATCGCGAGGCTTAGCTTCTTCAATCTCGAAGTCGTCGATGTAACCAGATTTCTTTAGAACCTCGACTACGGCGACCTTTAGCTTAGAAGTTGGGACGCGAATCTCATTCTTATTAACCATAATAGCATTACGGATACGGGTGATTAAATCTGCAATTTGATCTGTTGATTGTAATGACATATTTTTCTCCTTTCTCCTACCAGCTACTCTTTGTTACGCCAGGGATTTCACCCTTGCTTGCTTTTTCACGGAAGTTAATACGACTGAGGCCGAAACGGCGCATATACCCGCGTGGGCGACCATCGAGCATGTCGCGGTTCTTTAGCCTAGTTGGGCTAGAGTTGCGAGGCAACTTTTGCAAACCTTCTAGATCGCCAGCGGCTTTTAGCTCAGCGCGCTTTGCCTTATATTTATCGTACATTTTCTGCCGTTTTTGGTCGCGGAGGACTGCAGACTTTTTAGCCATATTATTTGCCTCCCTTCTCAAACGGCATACCAAAGAGTTCTAACAACTTGGTACTCCCTTCTTTTGAACCATTTTTAATAACGAACGTAATCTCGACGCCGTGTAGTACGGAAGCGTCTTCAAAGGTGATTTCAGGAAATACAGTCTGTTCCTTTAGACCGATGCTGTAATTACCGTTAGCATCGAAAGATTTATGAGAAACACCGTGGAAGTCGCGAACGTGCGGCAATGTGATATTGACGAAACGATCTACGAACTCGTACATTTTAGCGCCACGGAGGGTAGTAAGATAGCCGATAGGCGCACCCATACCTTTACGAATTTTAAAGGTAGCGATGGATTTCTTCGCGAGGCGAGAGGTAGTTGCTTGACCGGTGATTTTTTCAATAGTATGAGCAACCGTTTCGGTATAGCGCTTATCGTCGCGTTTTTTACCAACACCGCAGCTTACGATGATTTTTTCGAGTTTTGGAACTTGATTGATATTTTCAAGTTTTAGCTCATCTTTTAGAGTTTTAGCAAACTCATTTTTATAAGCTTCTTGTAATCTAGGTATATATTTAGTTTCTGCCATTATTTCTTGCCCTCCATTTTCTTGAGGTTAGATAGGTCGATACCGAGGTGAACGGTCTTTTTACCGCCACGAGGATTGATTGGCGAAGCTTTGACGTGGCGCTCGACGACGCCGATACCTTCAATCATAGCTTTATTTGCCTGTTTATCCATCTTGACGATTTTTCCAGATTCACCTTTGTGACCGCCGGAAATGACTATAACTTTGTCGCCAGTTTTTAGATTCTGTGCCATATTATAGTACCTCCGGTGCTAAACTGATAATCTTCGAAAAGCCACGGTCGCGTAGTTCGCGGGGGACTGGCCCGAAAACACGAGTACCTTTAGGGGTTTTGTCGTCATTGACGAGAACGGCTGCGTTATCATCAAAACGGATAGTGGAGCCGTCTGGACGACGAATTTGACCACGAGTGCGAACGATTACTGCGCGCACAACGGCTTTCTTCTTAATGTTGCCGGTAGGGGAAGCTTCCTTCACGCTAGCGGTAACGATGTCGCCAACTCTAGCATAACGAGCGCGAGTACCACCGAGAACACGGATGACACCTAGCTCTTTTGCGCCGGAGTTATCGGCAACTTTGAGGCGAGATTCTTGTTGAATCATACTTATTCCTCCTTCTCAACTGCTACTTTTTCGTCGGCGCCAACTTTTTCCGGCATTTCGACCTCAGTAACATTATCTTTTAGCTCTACGCTGCCGTGGGAGCGCTCGAGAACTTTTACAAGGTTATAAGTAACAGTTTTCGAGAACGGACGGCAGGCGACGATTTCGACCTTATCGCCAACTTTAGCTTCGTTTTTCTCATCGTGAGCAGTATATTTACGAGTTTTCGTGTACTGCTTACGATAGAGAGGGTGCGTTTCGCGACTTGCGATAGAGACAGTGATAGTCTTATCACGCTTGTCGGAAGAAACGATACCGATAAGGGTTTGACTCATGACTAAAACTCCTCTCTTTTAATGATTTTACAACGCACAGGAAGTTTATGGGAGGCGAGGCGGAGAGCTTCTTTAGCTTGCTCTTCGGTAACACCAGCGAGTTCAAACATTACGGTTCCAGATTTTACTTTAGCAACGTAGAACTGTGGCTCACCTTTACCACCACCCATCTTTACGTCTAGTGGTTTCTTAGTGACAGGCGTATGTGGGAAAATCCGAATCCAGATTTTACCGCCACGCTTAATATAACGGGTAATTGCTTGACGTGCGGCCTCGATTTGACGAGAATTGACACGTTCATTATCTAAGGACATAAGTCCCCACTCACCGAAGGCTACGTAGTTACAACGAGTAGCAATACCTTCGTTCTTACCTTTACGAACCTTGCGTTGTGGTGTTTTTCTTGGAATTAGAATAGCCATAATTATTTCTCCCCCTTATAGATCCAAACTTTTACACCTACGATACCGGCAGTAGTTGGGGCGTGGTGCATATAGAAGTCGATGTTAGCACGAAGAGTGTGTAGAGGAACGGCGCCCTCGATGAACTTTTCGCGACGAGACATCTCGGCGCCGTTAAGACGACCGGAAACTTCGATACGAACACCTTTTGCGCCGGCAGCCATAGTAGATTGGCAAGCCATTTTTACTGCGCGACGGAAGTTCATACGTTTTCCAAGCTGGAAACCGATATTTTCGGCAACGAGCTTAGCACAAAGTTCAGGTTTTTTAATTTCTTCAACGTTTAAGCGAATTGGCTGAGATACGAATTTCTCAAGTTCCTTCTTGAGGTCGTTGATGCCGGCACCTTGCTTACCGATGACTGCGCCCGCTTTATTAGTGAGAATAGTTACGGTAATAAGGTTAGAGCTACGCTCGATGTTAATCTTAGCGATAGTTGTGCGAGCCTCGAAACGCTTTTCAATAACTTTACGAATCTTAATGTCTTCGATTAGACAGTTCTTAAAGTCGGGTTTCTTAGTAAACCACTTCGAGGACCAATCTGTGCTAATCTGGAGACGGTAAGATAATGGATTTACTTTCTGTCCCATTACTTCTTCTCCTTTTCTTCCCCAGCAACTTCTACGAAGATGTTGCTAGAAACTTTTTCAAATGGCAAAGCACGTCCGCGAGAAGCTGGTTTATAGCGACGAATGCGTGTGCCTGCAGAAACAGAGATTCTAGCGATACGAATAGTTTTCGGATCAATAGAGACACCACTGTTTAGAAGGTTGGCGTTCGCAGATTGGACAGCTTTTAGAACTGGACGAGCAGCACGGCGCGGAGTATTCTCAAGGATTACTACGGCGTCGGCGACATAGCGGTCGCGAACTAGGCTCGCAACGATGCTAGTCTTTCTTGGCATACTGTCGATGCCCTTGATATATGCTTTTGCAAAGTGAGTTTTAGCCATAATTAGTTACCTCCCTTTGCTGCCTCAGCAGCTTTTTTACCACCGTGGCGTTTGAACTTACGGGTTGGAGCAAACTCACCGAGCTTATGACCGACCATGTTTTCACTAACGAAAACTGGGACGTGGACACGACCGTTGTGAACGGCGATAGTGCGACCGACCATTTCCGGAGAAATAGTAGAGTAGCGTGCCCAAGTTTTAATGACGGTACGATCGTCGGCGGAGAGAGCTTCGATTTTCTTTTGTAGTTTAGCATCTACAAAAGGCCCTTTTTTGAGACTTCTAGACATAAACTATTTCCTCTTTCCTTCGTGGCGACTGCGCACGATATATTTATTAGTTTGCTTATTATGACGGGTGCGGTAACCGAGAGTAAGCTGGCCCCAAGGGGTGCGTGGAGCCTTACCGGAACCATGACGACCACCGTCACCACCACCGTGTGGGTGATCTGCAGCGTTCATAACGACACCACGGACAGTTGGACGGATACCTTTACGACGGCGACGACCGGCAGAACCTTGTTTAATGTTCTGATGCTGAACGTTACCGACGGTACCGATAGAAGCCTGACAGTCGAGAAGAACCTTTCTCATTTCGCCGGAAGGCATCTTCAAGGTGGCGTAACCGTTTTCCTTAGCCATAAGTTGGACGGAAGTACCAGCCGCGCGAGCGATTTGTGCGCCGCGACCCGGAGTAAGCTCGATAGCGTAGATGAACGTACCGACTGGGATAGCTTCTAGTGGAAGACGATTAGATTCTTCGATAGCGACTTCGTCTCCGGTAGTAAACTTATGTCCTTTGCTCATATTAGTATCGGCGAGAACATAGTAGTAATTATTATCTTGGTCTTTAACACGAGCAATACGAGCAGAACGGTTTGGATCGTACTCTATTTCCTCGATGGTTAAAGTAAGGTTCTTTGGTAGATTATGCGTCAAGATACGATAATGACGTTTTACACCACCACCACGATGACGAACGGTGATACGACCGTTGTTATTACGACCGGCGTTCTGTTTCTTAGCCTTAGTCAAGGACTTTAGCGGCTTTCTAGTCGTAATCTGGTCAAAATCCTGCGAAGTCTTTTGACGCTGGGCGGGTGTTGTCGGACGATAGGCCTTAATACCCATTATTTCTTATCTCCTTTCTTTTCCTCAGACTTCTTGTCTGTGGTCTTTGCGGATTTATCTTCTTTAGCAGGTTCCTCGACCTCTTCGAAAACCTGAATGCTGTCGCCATCTTTTAAAGTAACGTAGGCAATCTTCTTATCTTGACGATAAGTTGTACCAGGATAAGCGTGTTTGCCCTTAGAGTAACGAGTGGCTTTACCTTTACGCATTAAGGTACGGACATCAGTTACGGTAACCTTAAATTCTTCGGCAACGGCTTCTGCGACAGCTTGTTTACTAGCAGATTTCGGGACGATAAAAGCGTAAGTGCGCTTAGCTTGCTCTAGGTAAGTTTTTTCTGTAGCGCGTGGGATAAGTTCCATTATGCTTCCTCCTTTCCGATAAGCCAGTCTTTAATAGTTGGCATCGCTTTTTCGCTGATGACAATTTTATCAGCGTTTAGGATGTCAAAGACGTTTAGATAAGTAGGACGAACAACTTTTACGTTATTCAAGTTATTTACCGCGCGAAGAGTAAGCTCATCTTTCTCAGGGAGAACGAGAAGAACTTTCTCTTTCGTAGTAACTTTTGCAGACTCTAGATTCTTAATGGCTTCCTTAGTTTTACCATCTTTAATCCTAAAGTCGGCGATAGTAATAATGTTTTTATCGGCATTTTGTAGGCTGAGAGCCTGGCGGATAGCAACATGTTTACTAGTTTTACTAAGTTTCTTAGTAAAGTTTTCTTCGCCGGTGCGTCCGAAGGCGACACCACCGTGGCGCCAGATAGGGTTACGGGTAGAGCCGAAACGAGCACGACCAGTACCTTTCTGCTTCCAAGGTTTTTTACCACCACCGCGAACTTCACCGCGTTTTAGGGTTTTTGCGTGAGAACTGCGAGAGTTAGCAAGATATGCGTCATAAGCAGTCTTGAGGAGTTCGTGGTTTTCAACTTTTAGGCTGAAAATGTCTTTATCTAATGTAGCCATATTACTCCTTTCCCTCTACAGTTACAATTCCCTTGCGTGGACCTGGAACAGCGCCCTTTACGCCGAGAATATTATTTTCTTTGTCGATGTAAGCAATGACGAGGTTTTTAACGGTAACCTGATCATGCCCCATACGACCTGGCATTTTCTTGCCTTTCCAGACTTTTTGAGGATACATCGAGCCGATAGAGCCCACGCGGCGGATGTTGCCCTTAAAGCCGTGGGTGTTGCGGGACTCGTTAAAGTTGTAACGCTTTACGGTACCAGCAAACCCTTTACCCTTAGAAGTACCGGTAATAGTAACTTTATCGCCGATGTTAAATTGTTCGACGGTAAGGTTGTCACCGATTTTTACTTCTGGAGCCTCTTCTACCCGAAATTCTTTTAGAACCTTCGGAGTTAGATTTTCTCCGGCCTTTTTAACGTGACCGGAAACCGCCTTGCTCAGATTCTTACCCTGACCGTAACCTAGCTGCACAGCGTTATAACCGTCAGTTTCGACAGTTTTAATCTGAGTCACTGTGGCTGGGCCGGCTTGTAGGATCGTAACAGGGGTTACGACGCCATCTTCGCCGATGATCTGGGTCATACCAATTTTGGTGCCTAGGATGACTTGCATCTGTTTCCTTTCTTTAATATTAATAATTCTTCTCTGTTACACCTCTGGCGTAGGACTAGATAACCCGAAGCATAACAGAAGCTAGACTTATGGGCAGTTTCCCGTTTTGCCGGCAGCCCTTAAGCTGAACGGCGACTGTCAGACTTACCCGAACGTCTAGTTGTATGTCCTACTTATTAGAATATACTGCCACTAGTATAGCATACGTCTCCCCGGCCTGTCAAGAGAAAAATAGTGTATTAGGGGCGGGAGCATTATCTCTTGTGAATCCCGCTGCGCGAGCGCCTGTCGTTACAGGGCTCGCTCGCTGTGCGCCTCGTAAGGCGCACACGATTCACAAGAGATAATGCTCCCGCCCCGCCGTATGTCCCCCTGTTTTCTTGACATTTTAGGAAAAGTGTAGTATAATAGTGGGAGTACCTTAAAAACAATGTCGCATGGGAGGTGTGTGATATGAGAAAGATGTTACTGTTATTATGTGCGCTGACCTTGCTTTCTGGTTGCGGGGTGAAGGTAGTGGAAAACGAGAATCACTACAATGTCGCCGAGCAGCAGCCGAAGGCAGAGGAAGCGAAGGAATACCCGATTCCGAAGTGGCTGGAGACAGTTACGGATTGGAAGACGGATCCTCGGACAGCGGATTACTTCGAGGAAGGTGGATATTTCCGCTTTAAAGATTTCCTCGAAGTAAACGGCGCAAAGAACGTCATATTCACTTCGTCGGGAGGGCCGGATGAGCATGGTATCATGTATTCGAACATTATCTTCGACAGAGGTGATTATCGGTACGCGCTGACTAGTATTGTCCAAAAACACGACGAGGAAGATGAATTTGGCGTGCCGAGGTTTACTCTGATTCCGCAGCTATTTGTAGATGACGAGGACGGAGTTACATATGCTCCGCTTGGCTACCTCGGTTTTCTGAAACAGCAGGGCGCGCTCGATGAACAGGTCGTAAGGACTTACTACGATCTAACTGATGCGCGGGTAATCACGGACGTAAATAATCAGTTTGCGACCTCGTTGGAAATGTTGAACAATATGTTCTTAGTTTTTTTCGACGAACGTACTGATAAAAAATGTCCGTTTGACGGCCTGATGGACCATTATGCCGTCACCTCGGAAGCGGGGGTACTATTAAATGCCGATCACGAGAAGATTGGCGAAGTGCCAGTATTAAACGAACAGTGACAAAAAGACCGCCGAGGCGGTCTTTTTCTTGTTTTAGGCGTCTGCGATATCTTCTTCGCTAGGCTCGTCCTCGGTTTTTAGAGGAATAGCACCAGTACCGACAGGAATCTTGCGACCGATAATCACATTTTCCTTTAGACCGTGGAGATGGTCAATACGTCCGGAAATTGCGGAGTTAATCAATACGCGAGTAGTATCCTGGAACGAAGCGGCGGAGAGGAAGGAGTCGGACCAGATGGATACCTTTGTAATACCTAGGAGTAGGTGGGTATATTTAGCTGGTTCTTTGCCTTCTGCTTCGAGCTTTTGATTCTCGGATTCTACCGCGGTTTGACTGATGATATCGCCGGCTACGAAGTCAGAATCTCCAGATTCGTCAATCATGATACGGCTAAACATCTGGCGGACGATAATCTCAAGATGTTTCGAGGAAATCTCGTGTCCCTGAGCGGCATAGACCGAGAGAACGTCGTTCATGATATAGCGTGCGGTAGCTTCGCGACCCTTGAACTTTAGTAAATCTTGGAGATTTAGAGAACCGGTAGTCAGGCGGTCGCCAGCCTTGACAGTGTCATTACTCTTGACGACAAGCTCGGCATCGCCAGGGATTTCGATGCGGACTGGGTTTCCGGCGTTTTCGACAAGGATAATTGCGCCATCGACGAGCTGAGCGTTACCATCGAATTTAGCCATAATTGGGTCTGCGCCCTTAGCTTTACTAGCGATGACATCGCCAGCTTTTACAGATGCGCCATCCTTAACCTTTGCCTTGCGTCCCTCAAGCTCGACGCGAACGGTCTGTCCAGCTTCTGGGGTGATTTGGACAATGTAGTGATTATTATCTTCCCAAGTTTCAACGACGCCGTCGATTGGGGAAATCCAAGCTTGACCCTTTGGTGAGCGGGCTTCGAGAAGCTCCTCGACACGTGGAAGACCACGAGCGATTGCACCGGAACCGGCAACACCGGAACCGTGCTTCGTATCAAGGGTAAGCTGAGTGCCTGGCTCACCAAGCGACTGCGCAGCGATAACGCCGACAGGTTGGTGTGGGGCGACGAGCTCACGGGTGGACATATCGATACCGTAAGCCTTCTGTGGGATACCGTCGATTGCGGTAGTCGTGAGGATAGATTGAATCGTGACAGATTCAACTTTATCATCGGCTTCAAGCTGGGCAGCGATTTCTGGAGTGATAAGCTGGTCGGCTTCAAGATAACCAGGAACCGGAGCAGCAGTATAGCGACCAGAGATCCAAGCTGAGAAAGCGACGCCAGCTTCATTGACTTCTGCCTTATAGACGGTGAAGCCTGGATCTTCGGCATCTTCTTCGATAGTAAAGACATCTTGAGCGACATCTACGAGACGACGAGTTAGATAACCGGAGTCTGCGGTACGAAGCGCAGTAGCAACCTGACCCTGGCGGGCACCTCGAGTCGCGATGAAGGACTCAAGCGTGTTTAGACCGTCTTTATAGCTAGACTTGACCGGAAGCTCGATCTCGTTGTTGTTAATGTCCACCATAATACCGATTTCTGCGGAAGCGAGCTTAATGTTAGACACGCTACCACGAGCACCAGAGTTGGTCATCACCGCGATATCGGTGTCCATCTCGGAAAGCTTCTCCTTAAGGAAGTCGGAAATCTTATCGTCGATATCACGCCAGTTAGCGATAGTTAAGTTATAGCGCTCTTCCTCAGTAACGAGACCCTGATCATACTGCTCTTGGATGAGTGCGGTCTTTGCATCACCTTCGGCTAAGAAATCTTGAATCTCTGGGTAAGTTGGGTAGTCATCCTTTGCGGTAGAGACACTAGCGACGGTTTCATACTCGAAGGCGAGATTCTTAATCTTATCGGCAACTTCAACGGTAGTTTCTGCACCGTAGCGGTCAAAGATGTTAGCCATAACTTTCTTAAGCTGTTTACTAGTTTGGACAGAGTTATCAAATGGATAGTCTTCTGGAAGAATCTCGTTAAAGATAACACGACCAAGAGTAGTAGTGCGAATCTCTTTTTTAGCGAATACGCGGATTGGGGTCTGTAAGTGGATAAGACCCTGGTCGTAAGCCATTTCTGCTTCATAGATAGAGCTAAACGGCTTAACTTCCTCGGTAGAAGTACCTGGTTTGTCATAAGTTAGGTAGTAGATACCGAGAACGACGTCCTGGTAAATCGATAGTACCGGGGCACCGTCGGCTGGTTTTAAGAGGTTCTTGGTTGCGGCCATAAGCTCGCGGGCCTCAGCCTGTGCGTCATCAGAAAGTGGTAGATGAACGGCCATCTGGTCGCCGTCGTAGTCGGCGTTAAAGCCGGTTGCGACGAGTGGGTGAAGCTGGATTGCTTTACCGTCGATGAGTTTTGGTTGGAAGGCCTGAATATAGAGACGATGGAGCGACGGAGCGCGGTTTAGAAGGACATATTTGCCTTTAATTACCTCATCTAGCGCATCCCAAACGGCGTTTTCACCGGCTTCAATCATACGGGTAGCAGAACGGATATTTGCGGCGTATTCGTTTTCCATAAGCCAAGAGATTACGAACGGCTTAAAGAGTTCGAGCGCCATTTGTTTCGGCAGACCACATTCGTTAAGTTTTAACTCTGGACCAACAACGATAACCGAGCGGCCAGAATAATCTACACGCTTACCGAGAAGGTTCTGGCGGAAACGACCCTGTTTACCTTTAAGAAGGTCGGAGAGAGATTTTAGCTTACGGCGACCATTAGAGGCACTAGCTGCGCGGCTACCCCGAGAAGCGGAGTTATCAATAAGTGCATCAACGGCTTCCTGAAGCATACGCATTTCATTACGACAAATGACTTCTGGAGCATGGAGGTCGAGGAGCTTCCTGAGACGATTATTACGGTTAATAACACGACGATAGAGATCGTTAAGGTCGGATGTGGCGAAACGACCGCCAGGAAGGCTAATCATCGGACGCAAATCTGGAGGAATGACTGGAATAACCGTTAGGATAAGGTCAGATGGCTTAATGCCCGCTATTTGCATACCTTCAAGAAGCTTTAGTCTCTTGACGATTTTCTTCTCTTTTTGACCTTTAGACTCTTCGGCCTCGGCTTTTAGATCGGCAATCATCTGATCGACGTCGATTTCATCAAGAATCTTCTTAATCGCAGTAGCGCCCATTTCTACTTCGATTAGTTCATCGTATTCTTCTGGAAGATTACGGTAATCGATTTCGGAAATGACTGCGCCTTTTTTGAGACCCTGAAGAATCCCCTTGCGCATGTTAAAGTCAGATTCGAGCTCTTCTATTTCTTTTGCTTCTTCTTCGGCTAGCGCTTTAGTATTAGCGTTCTCGTCTTTAGCCATTTCTTCGTAGCGAAGCTTAATTGCTTGACGAGCGGCTTCGGTTTGCGCCTCAAGATCGCCTAGCGTTTGCGCGATCTCTTCGTCTTTACTATCAGTGATGAGATAGTAGGCAAAGTAAACTACACGCTCAATATTCTTAACAGTCAGGTTCATAAGTAGGCTAAGCGCGCTAGGTGTACCACGCATAAACCAGATATGCGCGACTGGCGCGGCGAGCGCGATGTGCCCCATACGTTCGCGACGGGAAATCGACTTCGTGACAAGGTTACCATCCTTGTCAACGGCCGCCTCGCGAGAGCGAACGCCTTTTAGTTTACTGTCGTGCGGGTTGATGTCTTTTACTGGGCCAAAGATACGCTCACAGAAAAGTCCATCGCGTTCTGGTTTTTGTGTACGATAGTTAATAGTTTCCGGCTTCATGACTTCGCCGTAGCTCCAGTTTAAGATATCTTCAGCTGATGCTACGGATAGCTTAATAGAGTCAAAGTCGGAAGCCGAGATAAAATTATCCATCCAAGCCATTTTATAACTCCTCTCCGAGGTCAACAATCGCATCGTCTTCCTCAGTTGTTATTTGTATATCGTCTTCATCGCCGTCCATCAATTCGGCGACTTCTTTATCGCTAATATTATCCATATCGATAGTTTCATCTTCTTCTTTGTGCTGTTCATAGATGAGTCTATCATCTTGAGCCTTTTCTATTGCGCGGCTAGTCTCTTCAATTACTTCGGAAGCATCGCTAGAATCACCGTGATCAAGAAGATCGACTTTTAGACCTAGACCCTGTAATTCTTTAACTAATACGTTAAAGCCTTCTGGGAGTTTTGGACCCTCAATCGGTTCGCGCTTGATGATAGATTCGTAAGCCTTTGCACGCCCATAGACGTCATCAGATTTAATAGTAAGCATTTCTTGAAGAATCGTAGCAGCACCATAAGCCTCCAAAGCCCAGACCTCCATTTCTCCGAAGCGCTGACCACCATTTTGTGCTTTACCACCGAGCGGCTGCTGGGTGACCATAGTGTATGGGCCAGTAGAACGAGCGTGAATTTTATCATCAACCATGTGGTGAAGTTTGAGCATGTGCATAACACCGACAGAGGTACGTTCTTCAAATGGCTCACCAGTAAGACCGTCGTAAAGCTGGACGCGACCATCGCGGCTAAATCCGGCTTTCTCTAACTCTTCGCTAATAGTTTCGTCGGAAACACCGTTAAATGATGGGGTAGCGACTTTATAACCGAGCGCGCGAGCGGCCATACCTAGATGGATTTCGAAAATCTGACCGAGGTTCATACGACTAGGTACGCCCATAGGGCTAAGAATTACGTCGATTGGCGTACCGTCTTCCATGAATGGCATATCTTCGGCCGGGAGGACGCGTGATACCACACCCTTATTACCGTGGCGACCGGACATCTTATCACCGACGCCAATCTTGCGCATTTCGGCAACGAAGATTTTAATCTGCATAAGAACACCGGCTTTTAGTTCGTGTCCCTGTTCGCGAGTATAAACTCGGACATCGACAACCTTACCGGTACTAGAGCCGTTCATACGGACGGAAGTATCGCGGACATCTTTAGCTTTTTCACCGAAGATAGCGCGAAGCAGGCGCTCCTCAGAGGATAGCTCTTGTTCGCCCTTCGGTGTACTTTTACCGACGAGAATGTCACCATTTTGAACTTCACTACCTACGGTAACGATACCGTCTTCACCGAGGTGACGAAGTGAGTGTTCAGAAACGTTAGGGATGTCGCGAGTAACCTGTTCTGGGCCGAGTTTCGTTTCGCGAACTTCTACATCATAGCTCTTAATGTTAATCGAGGTAAGAGTATCGTCTTGAACGAGACGAGAGGAAATGACAATAGCATCATCCATGTTGTAGCCACGCCAGGGCATGAAGGCTACGAGTAGGTCGCGTCCGAGAGCAAGTTCGCCGTCATTAACGGAAGCACCTTCGATAAGAATGTCGCCTTTCTTGACTTTCTGTCCGCGAGAAACCTTTGTACGTTGGTTATAACAGCGGGAATCGTTAGTCATCTCAAAATGTATAAGTTTGTACTCTTTTTCACCGAGCTTATCGTATTTGACGATAATTGATTCACCATCAGCTTTTATCACTTCGCCTTTCCCTTCGGCGACTACAAGTTGGGAGGTATTTCTAGCGACTTCGGCTTCTATACCGGTACCGACAATTGGGTTGTCCTGTTTCAATAATGGGACTGCCTGTTTCTGCATGGCGCAGGCCATAAGAGAACGGTCGACACGGTTTTTCTCGACAAACGGAATTAGAGAAGCAGATACGCCGAGAATTTCCTTATGTGCAGCGTCGATATGTGTAATCTTGCTGGATTCTACCTGTGCAGGAGAACCGGCGATACGAGCCGAGACGCGAGCGTCGATAAATTTACCATCTTTATCAAGCTTGGCGGAAGTGTCGGCAATAATCATCTTTTCTTCTTCTGCCGCATCGACGTAAACGACTTCGTCAGTAACTTTACCGTTTTTTACGACACGATATGGAGCCTCGATAAATCCATATTCGTTAATCTGTGCATAAGTTGCGAGGTTTAGCACGAGACCGACGTTCGCACCTTCTGGTGTTTCTACGGTACAGATACGGCCATAGTGAGTAGGGTGCGCGTCACGAACATCAAAACCGGCGCGTTCGCGGGTAAGACCACCAGGGCCCATAGAGCTTAGACGGCGCTTATGTGCAAGCTCAGAAAATGGGTTAGTTTCGTCCATGAGCTGCGAGAGCTGAGAACTAGCGAAAAACTCTTTAACTGCAGCGGTAACTGGGCGAGCGTTGATGAGCTGAGAAGGGGTAACCTCCTCTACGTCCGCCATAGACATACGGTCAAGAATATTACGCTGCAAACGAAGCATGCCTAGGCGGAACTGACGTTGGACCAATTCGCCGACAAGTTTAATACGACGATTAGAAAGAGAGTCGATATCATCAGGTTCTTCCTGAGTGTTATTTAGACGGATGATTTCCGAGATGATAGCGATTAGATCTTCCATCTGTAGAGTACGATGAGCGTGATCGTTAGGGGTGTCAAAGCCGAGGCGCTGGTTAATCTTAAAACGGCCGACTACCGAATAGTCATAGCGCTTATAGTCAAAGAAGGTACGCTCAATCATAGACTTAGCGTTTTCAACGGTAGCGAGATCGCCCGGACGGAGCTTACGATAGACTTCGATAAGAGCTTCAGATTGTCCAGAAGTCGTGTCTTTATCCAAAGTAGCGTCAATGTAGCTAATTTCACCGGTATCAATGTTTTCAAACTTTTCTTTAATCTCGGACTTTTTCGAAATTCCGAGGGCACGAAGAAGAGTAGTAACTGGGATTTTACGGCGGCGGTCAATCTTAACGTAGATAGCACCATTAGTAGCAGTTTCAAATTCTAGCCAGGCACCACGTCCCGGGATGACCTTTGCGCCGTAGTAATTACGACCACCTACGTTATCGGCGGTGAAGAATACTCCGGCAGAACGAATGAGCTGAGAAACGACGACGCGCTCAGTACCGTTAATTACGAAGGTAGCACGGTCGGTCATCCATGGATAATCACCGAAGAATATATCCTGTTCTTTCTTCTCACCGGTTACTTTATTTTCTAGCTCAACCAAGACGTGTAGCGGGGCTTCATAGGAAGCTAGGTTACGCTTTGCGTCGCGTTCGTTTTGTTTCGGTTCGCGGAATTCGTAATCTTTAAACCGTAGGGAGAGTTTTTCTCCGGTATAGTCGTCTATAGGGTTAAGTTCATTAAAGACTTCGCGAAGACCCGATTCGACAAAGTCGTTCCAGCTATCCTTCTGATGTGCAATCAAATCAGGGATAGGGAGTGCTTGATCACCTTCCGTAAAGAAGATGCGCTTTGCTTGTTTAGTACTCACAATTTACCTCTTATTTAGTGTTTGATATTCTTATAGCGCCGAAGAATACTGTTATAGTTTTCGTGCTAAAACTCGCTAAATTTTGGCACGTCCAAAAAACTTAAACACACTACTTCTTATAGGCATTATAATGCAAAATTAGAGCTTTTTCAAGAGTTTTTTATAAGATTTTTGAGAAAAACTACTTTTTAGACTTTTCTGAGGCTTTTTGCGCCTTAATGAGCTGGTCAATCTTATATTCTATTGTGGTTAATTCATCCTGGAATACGGAATTCTGGAGACTCATTTCGTAGAGACGCCATTTATTATACTCGGCGATACGGTAAGTCGGGAAGAGATGCCCGAGATAGCGTTGGATACGGTTTTTGATACCGTTTCTAATACGATAAAACGTCATCCAGTGCCAGTTGTTTTTCTCCAGGATACAACGCATCCAAATTCTCTCATAAGTAGTAAAGTAGGTATATTTAAACTCTGGGTCATATTTAAGATTTCTAAAGATCTTCTTCAAACGTTCATAGTATTCTTTTTTATATTTACGATCAATTTTGAAGAAGAAGCCGATATTAGCCCAGAGAGCATGCGCATAAAAGGCTTCCTTGACGTATCTATATTGTCCACTTTCTTTGACGACATCTAGACCAGTTAGCGTGTTCTGAGCCATAAGGAGTAATTTCTCGCCACCAGCGCTAGTAGAATTGCCTTGAGATGGCTCATTGCGCCAATGAACGAAAGGCTTCTTTACGACGGTAATTCGCTCGGCTTTAGTCAAAAACTCACACATAAACGGAAAATCTTGATAGCTAGCTCCGGCAGTTTCTGGAATTTTAATCTTCTTTATGAAACTAGCCTTATAGATGGCAGACCAGATAGAAGCATGAAAACCGATAATCTTAGGCCATTCAATAAGCTTGAATGGACGATTAGGCGCGTAACGTAAATCGATGCCCGAAGGGTTAGTATAAACAATGTTTTGTCGGTCTCCCTTCAGAGTAGGGTTATAGTAATAAAATGCGCCCTTAGTGACATCGGCGTCATTTTCTTTAGCGCTCTTATACAGCTGTTCATACATATCCGGCTCAATCCAGTCATCCGATTCGATAATGCCGATATATTCGCCTTTTGCCATGTCGATTCCGCGATTGACGGCTACACTATAGCCACTGTTTTTCTGATGTACCGGGACTACGCGACTGTCCGCCTCTGCATATTCATCTACAATCTCGCCACAACGGTCAGGGGAGCCGTCATCTACTAAGATTACTTCAATTTCTTTTAAGTTCTGCGCTAAGATGCTATCGACACACTCGCGCAGGTATTTTTCTACTTTATAAATTGGTACGATTATGGAAACTTTTGGTTTAGTAGTCATATCTGTATTATATCACTTCTTTAGCAATTTTAACACCTTTTCCACAATAAAGTACCAACCGATACCCGCGTACGGTATCATCGCGATAAATGCTGGGAACATATACTGTGTTTTGTTTTCCCAGAATAAGTAGACTACGAAAATGCCTAGTACATAGATGGTTGCTCCGAGCTGGGTGATGTTTAACTTTTTGCGCAGTTTCAGGAAGCAAATGACGACACCAATAGGGATGATAGTCTGCAGACAGTCCATGAGATAGATAAGAATGGTACGCGCTTTACCATAATAAACTGATTTTGCGATAGGAGTGTATGGTCTAGTAGACATATTATAGCCAGTAATAGGGTTAGCGCTGTCCCAGTTGCTCGCAAGAAGGCTTTCAAAGGTAGGTTCGGTCCATTCAATCGTCAATTTACGTCCAAAATAGCTTAATGCAAGTCCTGGATCATTAGCATAATGTTCTAGGCGCTTCTTTAGATATTCGCCACTAACATTTTTCATGTTTTCTGGTGAATATTCACTGTCCGAAAGAACCCAAGGAAATCCGTCATAGTATCCGGCATTTTCTATGTCTGTACGTTCCTCTTCGTTTTCTGTTTTGTCAGCGATATATTCTTTCCCTCCACCGACACCCATGGTAATCCAAGTAATTGTAGGAGTTCCGTTATTTAGATTTTGTTTAGTTAGCGCGCCAACAACTGAATTAATCGGAAGAATGGCGTAATTAGCGATTAGCACAGAAGCTAGCGCGGTAGCAAAATAAATGTATCTTTTATGTTGGATTGCCCAAATTACATAGACCACGGCAGCGGCGACAACGAAGAAAAGCATCGGAGACTTTAAGATCACCGAGATAGCACCGCAAATGATTGAAGCGGCTATATATATTATATGTTTATGTTCTGAGCTCTTTTTAGATAGAGCCAAATCTAGGCCACGTTTCTCGAAATATAGACAGACAATGGCGAATGGGAGGCAGAGGACGTTCCCATAAATAAATGTACAATAGAGGATGAGCGGGGCGAAGAGCATAATCAGCAGCGCCGATATAGAAGTTGCGGTCTTATTTTTGAAAAGTTCGTGTGTATATTTTACGATAAAATACATGGTGAAGGCGCAGGCTAGACAATTTAAGATTTCAAAGAATACGATAAAGTTGCTACCGGCAAACTTCATACAGAGGAAGACTAACATAGCAATAGGAGTCTGGTATGGATACCGTTCCATATATGAGCCGGCACTCCATTTCCCGGCAGCTATTGGCTGTGCCATCTCGTTATTAAACCAACTGGCCGTAACGCCGCCGGTGTTCTGATTTATCCAATCTGCAGCATATACTAAGTCCATAGAATCCCACATCGGTAGGACATCTGCAATAAAAATCCAAGAGACAGACATAACTAGGCCCCAGATAAATACACATTTGTATAGGAACTTTAAGTTTATAGTATTAAAGAATCGTCGGACGGGGCGAACTGCTAGAAGCATAGTAAAGATTATAATGCCGAAAGCAATGTATGGGGCGAAACTAGTCTCTAAATTTTTATGACCATAGTCGCCATCATTAGTTGTTAGAAAGAAGGTTGCTAAAGTCAGGACTGAACAGAAGGCAATACTAAGATAAATAATAAAACTGGTCAAGAATTTTGAAACTTTTTTATTCATATAGCCATTATAGCATAAAAAGCGTAAGAGGCGCAAAAAACCACCTATTCGGAGTAAGGTGGATTTTTGAACAGATAAGCCCTCAACTTATAGTGTTAGTTGACTCGCAGTCAGCTATAGTTCACAATGAACTGTTTTTATTTTAGCATAAGCATAACAAAAAAGTCAAGACTTTTTTGTGAAAATCTTGACTTTTTCGGCTAGAATTAGATATCTAAATCATCAAGGTCGGCTAGTTCTGCGCGAGTACGCTCTGCGATATCAGAAGTAGGTTCTTCCTCTTCCACCTGTTCAGTTTCAATAGAAACGTCCTCTTCCGAGGTGGGCTCCTCAACATCATTACTAGGGTTGTCGGATGTAATATCCTTGCCCTCTTCGGTATTAACAATCTTCAAATTATAACGTGCGTCGTTTTTAGTTCCGAGCGCGCGGAGTAAAGTACGGATAGCCTGCGCAGTATAGCCTTTTCTACCGATTACGCGGCCGACGTCTTCGCCATCTACGGTGAGTTTTAGAAGTACGCCCCTTTCGTCAATGGTACGTTCGACACTAACTTTCTCTGGGTTATTTACCAGGGTTTTAACTATATATTCTACGAATTGTTGGTCAATGGTTGACATATGTTTTTCTCCGGATGTTAGTTTATTACATTACCATTATAGCACGGCTTACATACCCTAGGCAAGGGGGAGATGTAATATATAAACCCCGCTTCGCTTGCGCCCGTCTTCACGGGGCAAGCTCACTGTGTGCCGAGCTTCGGCGCACACGGTTTATACATTACATCTCCCCCTTGCCCCCCTGTAATGTTAGCTATGCTTCAGTAGCTTCGGCGGGCTCTTCGGCCGGGGCTTCTTCCTTTGGTTGATTCTTGCGAAGCTTGTCGGCGTGTTTTGCGACTGCGTGTTTCTCGGTAGGCTCTTTAACCCACTTTGGTAGGCTAATTTTATTAGCTTTTAGAATACGAGCTACTCTCGAGCTAGGCTGAGCACCGTGTTCAAGGTAGAAGGCGACCTTTTCCTTATCAAGGGTAGTAGCCTTAGTGTGAGGGTTATAATTGCCGACCTCAGCTACGACACGCCCAGATAGGGGATGAAGCTGCGCTTCTTGGACGACTATCCTGTAAGTAGGGTAATGCGACCGGCCATTACGTTGCATGCGAATTGCTAGCATTTGTCTCCTTTGTTTATAATATACTCTTCTTATTATAGCACACTTGGTCAAAAAAGTCTAGTTCTCGTCTTTCGCAAACGGGTCATGATACTCGTAGGGAGTTTCTCCGTCGGTAAATAGCGGGAACCTACGCCCGGCAAGGCGATAGATGGCAAGGGCTTTTTGAGCGGCGATAACCTGGGCGTCTTGTTTAGAATGTCCCACGCCTTCAGCTATTTTCGTATCACCTACATAAAGTGCAATATGGTACTCGCGATTATGGTCTGGGCCTTCAACACCTACAGTGCGATAGGTTGGAATAACCCCTTCGTAATGTTGCGCTAGCTCCTGGAAATAAGATTTCGGGTCGCGCCAGGTTTCTTCCTCGAGAACATGAGGTAACTTACAGATGATATTACGGTGAATGAATTTGCAGGCGGCGCGATAGCCCTGGTCTAGATAAATCGACCCGATGATTGCTTCAAAACAATCTGCAAAAATAACTGCGTGCGCGCGCTCACTACCAGCCTTTTCGCCACGCGACAGACGCACCAACGGGGCATAGCCGAGTTCTTCCCCGGCGGCGCCGATAGATTCTGTACGGACAAGCGCGGAACGCAAGGCGGTCATAACTCCTTCACTTTGATTAAAGTGGCGATAAAGATAGTCAGAAACTACGACTTCTAGGACTGCATCTCCGAGGAATTCGAGACGCTCGTTATGCTCTGCGTTAGATTTTTTATGTTCATTTACATAGCTACGATGAGTCAGTGCGGTTATAAGGAGATCTATATTATGATAGCGAAAACCTAATTTATCTTCGGCAAATTTCTGATATTCTTCAATCTGTTCGTTGTTTAATAAATTACCCTTGTCCATTTTAAAATTCTCCTGAACGAATCTTCTTTTTAGCAATTAACATGAGCTTTTCAATATCTTCATATTCTATAGCATCTAGCGCATCGGCAAATTTAAACCATTTTATGCCGTTCATCCACTTCTCCTTTTGCGGAATTTCATGGTCGTCAAGTGAACGCACGAGATAAATCTGCGTAGTCATCAGCACAAGTTTATCCATACGACGGTATTTAAAGTTAATCTTACCGAGCCAACACAGTGCAGAAATATGGTGTAACCCAGATTCTTCTCCGATTTCGCGGATTGCGGTTTGTTTTGCATTTTCTCCAGGCTCAATATGACCTTTTGGTATGGTCCAACGATTCTTAGAATCTTGTATGAGCAAGATTTCGATATCTTTTCGATCTTTGCTTATGCGAAAAACAATTCCGCCCGAGGTGGGTTCGCGCACTATCTCTTGGATAGCGGGTTTTTTACGGAATACAGTACTTTTTAACTTAGTAAACGGTGATTCTCGATATTTTTTAGGAAGAGCTTCCGGAACTTTACGTTTAGTTCGGATGGCCTGCCTACTTTGAACGACGGCTCTAGTCGGTACTCTTCGAGTTGTCCGTCTCTGAGTCTGCGGAACTGTTCTCCTTAATTGACTTTTTCTTGGTTGATTGTTCATGTGATTCCTTAGTATCTTCACCTAAGCCCAGGTTACGAAAGGCCGTGCCTAACACACCATTGACGAACTTTGATGAATTATCTGAGCCGAAAGCTTTTGCCAGCTCGACGGCCTCGTTGATAGCAACTTTAGGTGGAACTTCTTCGCCACAATACTTTAGCTCGTAAAGACCCATTCTTAGCACATTGCGGTCTATTGCCGCAATAGAACTAATTGGCCATTCTGGGGCAAGTGGTTTTAACTCTTTATCGAGTTCGTCGGTTTTACCTACTACACCACGCGTTAAAGCATAGACAAAATTAGTATCTCCAAGTGCTTTCTCATAAGGCTCAATATTTTTAGCGATAATTGAATCTATTTCGGCCGTAGCGTCGCCCGCCTTTTCCCTAAATTCAAACTCGTATAGACTTTGTAGGGTAATAATTCTGCCTAAGTGCCGATTGCTTGCCATAGATTACTTTTTCGCTTTCTTGATTGTTTTCTTAACGGTTTTTACCTTAAGATTTGGCGTTCTCTTCGCAGTCTCAAAAGCCTTGACTGGAGATTTTTTATTAACTGAGCGAGCAAGTTTCAAACGTAGATGGCTACGACGTAGACCAGTCTTACGTGGGCTGCTCTGTTTTTTAGGTTCAGGCATCTAATGTGCTCCTTTTATAATAATAAATATAAACTTATAGGTAATTTTATCACTAAATTATAGTTTTGGCAAGGGGTAAAATTAGGGTTGATTTAAAATCTAAAGCGTTATACAATTAGAACACTGGTTTTTAAAAAATCAGCGTAACTTGTTAACAGGCACACGAAGTGGTAAGGAGGTACACGATGGCAGTAATACTGTTATATGCCGTGTTTGCGGCTTTAGTGTTAGTGGCCACTTGCAGACATTGTCTAAAATCAATTACATGCTATTCGGATGACGATGTTGACTTTAGGCGTAGACGTAAAGTCTCTGGAGAATATCTTCGTAGTTATTCTTCAATTCCGCACTCCATGTTAGAAGGCGTTGATGCGCTAGCCTATAGTGGAGCGTCTGTACCCGTGGTCGAGTTTGTGCTAGAAGACGGGACGAGGGAGAGCTTTCCGGCGTCCGCGTTGCGTTCCGAATTAAATAGAGGTGATAAGATCGTAGCTATTTATGAAGAAGAGGCCCTCAAGAACAAACAAGTAGGCGGTAGAAGGCTAATCGAAGTCAGAAAGAATGGAAGATTAGTTTTACACAACCACGGATAGTAGCCTAAGCAAAACCCCGCTAAATGCGGGGTTATACTTTTGGGCTTTTAGATGACGAAGTTTAGAAGCTTCGCTTTTTTAACGAAAATCACCTTCTTCGGCTCAGATTGTAGATATGTCTTAATATTTTCCTGTTCTTTTGCTTCGGATATAATTTTTTCTTCGTCTTCAAGGTCGGAAGCTGGTACGCTAATTTTAGCACGGAGTTTTCCATTTACTTGAACAATAACCTCTACGGTTTCTTCTTTTAATGCTGATTCGTCCCAGGATGGCCAGACATCATCTTCACCTAACTATTCTAGCATTTCGCAGGCAAGGTGTGGCGCAAAAGGCTTTAATAATTTAGCTAGCGTTGTAATATCTTCGTGCGAGGCACCAGATTTATAGAGTTCGTTGACGTATTCCATAAGCGCAGCAACGGCCGTGTTAAAACTGCGACGGTGCAGGTCTTCTGTGACCTTCTTGGTTGCCTTGTTTCGCAAAGACGAATTCGGCGAAGTCCCCTCTTGGGCGACAGGCGTATTATAGCAGAGCGACCAACAGCGGTTAAGGAAGCGGTAGACACCGCCGATAGCTTTAGTGTCCCAAGCTGCATCTTGGTCGTAGGGGCCAATGAACATTTCGTAGGTGCGCAGGGTATCGGCACCGTAACCGCTATCAATGACATCTAACGGATCGATAACGTTACCTTTAGACTTGCTCATTTTTTTGCCGTCAGGGGCATTGATGTAGCCGTTATACAACAAAGTTTTAACTGGTTCACGGAAAGGTAGCAAGCCCTGGTCCGCAAAGAACTTACACCAGAAGCGGATATATAATAGATGCGCGACGGCGTGGTCTCCGCCGACATAGATATCTGTTGGTGCCCAGTATTTAATAGCGTCGGGGCTCCAGGCGTAGTTGTCATCATGCGGACTAACATAGCGCCAGAGATACCAGCTAGAACAAGCGTAGCCGTCTAAAGTGTCGGTTTCGCGAGCCATAGTTTCAATATGTTTTTCTCCGGTCTTTTTGTCGGTAACTTCGATATCGACTTTTAGCCAGTCTTCGGCCTTAGCTAAGGCAGAGCGGCCGGTATGATCGGGCTTATAGTCTTCTACCTCTGGGATAATAACTGGGAGCTGATCCTCGGGGATAGGGTGTTCATTTCCGTCTTTATCATAGGCGATAGGAATAGGACAGCCCCAGTAACGCTGGCGAGAAATCAGCCAGTCGCGCATACGGTAAGTAATTTTCTCCTTGCCAATTCCCTGTTCCTCAAGCCAAGCTACGACCTGTTCGCGAGCGTCATAGCTATCTGTGCCGTCAAATTGTCCGGAATTGATAAGTTTACCTTCGCCATGATAGCAATGGCCGTTATCATCTAAATCTTCTGGTTTCTCAATCACGGTCTTAATCGGTAAATCAAACTTCTCAGCGAATTCATAGTCGCTGTCGTCGTGCGCTGGGACGGCCATAATCGCACCTTCGCCGTAGCCCATCAGTACGTAATCTGAAACCCAGATTGGTATCTTCTCGCCGGTAGCCGGATTAATTGCATAGGAGCCGGTAAATACACCGGTTTTCTCTTTATTCTCTTGACGCTCAATCTCAGATTTTTTGGTTGTCTCTTTTTGATATCTTTCAACGGCTTCACGAGTTTTCTCTGTTACTAAATCTTTAATCAGCGGATGCTCAGGAGCGAGGACAAGGAAAGTTACGCCGAAAATGGTGTCTGGGCGGGTAGTAAAGACCTTGATAGTGTCTTTTTTATCTTCAATTTCAAAAATAATCTCGGCGCCCTTACTACGGCCAATCCAGTTCTTCTGCATAGTCTTAATCTTTTCTGGCCAATCTAGGGCATCGACTTCGTCTAGTAATTCGTCAGCATACTCAGTAATCTTAAAGAACCATTGTTTCATCTTCTTCTTTTCGACTTCGTGGCCACAGCGCCAACAGCGACCGTTTTCCACCTGCTCGTTAGCAAGAACAGTTTGATCCTCTGGGCACCACCACTGGTACGATTCTTTACGATAGGCGAGGCCTTTCTTGTATAGCTGAAGGAAGCACCACTGGGTCCAACGGTAATACTCCGGATTGCTAGTATTAATTTCTCGAGACCAGTCAATAGCTAGACCGAGGCGCTTAGCCTGACGGCGGAAGTTATTGATGTTTGTTTCCGTAGCACTTTGTGGAGAAATGCCAGTCTTGATAGCGTAATTTTCCGCAGGCAGGCCAAAAGTATCATAGCCAAAAGGCCTAAGAACATTCATCTCTTGTTGCATATAGAAGCGTGTAAGTACATCTACGATGGTAAAGTTACGGACATGACCAACATGAAGACCGGCACCAGATGGGTACGGGAACATCTCGGCGAGAAACATCTTCGCCTGGTGATTATCTTTTGCCGTTTTTAGACTAGGAGCCTTAAAAGTTTCTTGCTCTTGCCAGATTTTTTGCCATGTTTCTTCAATAGTCTTTGGGTCATATCTATCCATATTCCGTATTATATCATATTTTTACGTGGCAAGACAAATTAACATGCTCTAGTCGGCGGTCAGGCGTGCTCCCCCTGTCTTCACAGGGGTCGCACCCTAACCCTGCGCCTGTGCTAAGGCGCAGAGCCCGGCTAGAGCATGTTAATTTGTATTGCTATGGTATAATTTATGCATGATATTAGTATTGCATAATATTCGGTCGGTTTATAATGTCGGAGCAATTTTGAGGACGGCGGAGGGGTTCGGCGTCGATAAAGTTATTTGCTCTGGTTATACGCCTTACGTTTCTCGGCCGGGGATTTTGCCGCATGTTGCTGAAAAATTAGAAAAACAGATTAGCAAGTCCGCGGTTGGGGCAGAAAAGCTTATAGAGATTAATTGGTGCGATGATATTGTGAAATTTTTGGAGGATTTTTCAGGAAAAGTTGTAGGGTTGGAGAATAATTTACCAAAAACAGTAGCTTTAAGTGAGGCGAAGAAGTTACTTAATGATAAAGATTTTGCTTTAGTCTTAGGCGAAGAGGTAAAAGGGATACCAGAAGAAGTCCGAAAAGTTTGCGATTTTTTTGTAGAAATACCGATGAGAGGCCAGAAAGAGTCGTTTAATGTCTCTGTTGCGGCTGGAATTGCAATGTACGAGTTAAACTCATGAAAAAGGGCCGGAATTTCTTCCGACCCGAGTGGGTTTGTTAGGTTACAATGTTAATTACGACGCCGGGGTTGGCGTCGTCGTAATCTCGCCTATAGTGTCTGAGCATCTCGATCTTGAAACGCTCCTGGTCGTCCCCCTCCCAGAAGATGTCCGAGCGTACCGCACGGAGGATAGTCCCGCCGAAGACCTCACGAGGCTCGATGTAAATATACATCGGCTCGTCTAGGATTTCATCTAGGATGTCGTCGAAGTCACGACGAAATGCCGCGTTAAAGATAATCGGGAGGACAGTATAACCGTCTTTCAGTTCCCTGTCTTCAACTCTCCGAGCCAAAATCTCTTTTGTCCCACCAGTCTCCAGATAAACGACGCCGACGACATGGTCCTCTACGGGCAAATTTTCCGTGGAGTCATCGACGAAGTCGCAAGCCTCGAAATAGAGCGAGAGCTCTTCTTCGTCCTGGTCATTAATCTCCCGGAAAGTGTAACCGCCGAAGGCGGATGCGTCAATCCGAACTGCCGGGCCGAAAAACTCCTGACGATCGAAAAGCGGTAGAAAACCGAATTTGTGCTTGTTAATAGTTCCAAGTCCCTTGTCCATCTGCTGTTCCATAAAAACCTCCTTGCACTACTGTTGTAAAGTAACCTGTCTAGCTCACGGTGTGTGGTGTGAGCCTAGCCCATATTTCTATTATACCACTATATGCTAAATAAGTCAATCTATACTAGCTTTACGCAGTCTTTGCCGAGAAGTTTCTCTAGAGGAGCAGTAAGTTCATCATCGGCGGACACCTTAAATGGCATCTTTAGCGGACGCTTCTCGCCATTTTCAGCAAGAACGAGAATAATTTCCTGAGGCCCAGGGTGGAGGTCGCAGAGGTGTTTGATTTCCGACAATGTGTCGGCATCATTCGGATCGTTAATCAAACAGAAGAGGCGACTGGTAGAAACAGCCGACGCGCTTTCCCCAGGAGCAGCAGATGCCGCCAAGCCCGCGGCGCTCGCGCCCGTCGTTACGGGGCTCGCTGGCTGCGCTCGTCGTAACTCGCGCACGCTTGACGGCACGCTGCTACTCCCACGAAAAGCGCGTCGGCCGTTTCTGCTATTACGTGGCGGGGCGGAGACTGGGGCGGGGAGCTTGGTGCCGGTCGAGTGGTAATTGTTCAATATTTCATCGGACACGGGCTCAACCGACTCGGCAAGAATTTTTATATCGGAAGTGATATTTCCACTTTGGTCAGTGGCGTTAATTTTTCCGGTAACCCTGACCACATTATCAACAACTAATTTTGCGCCGGATTCAGCAAAGACATTCGGGAAGGCAATGATTTCTTGCTCGGCGGATTTGCTTTCGATTTTTACAAATGCCATCTTATCACCTTTTTTAGTAATAATAGTACGAACGTCGGTGATGATACCGCCGATGGTTATAATTTTATTGTTGTTTTCTGGAGTAATTAGACTAAAAGGATGCGTCTGTTCTTCAAAATAATCATCATATTTATCGAGCGGATGCGAAGAAAGGTATAGGCCCATTAAATCGCGTTCATTTAGCAGCATCTCTTTTTCAGACATAGAAACTGGAGCAGGTTTTAGCTCTGGCTCGGGAATTTCACCGGCTGCACCGAAAGCGCCGAACAAATCAGTCTGCCCAGAGGAAGTATCCTTTTGAACTTTATTACCGTAGCCTTGTATTGACTCTAGGTTAAAGAGTAGCTCGGAGCGGTAAACGCCTTTTTCTTTATCTTTTTCCTTGAAACTATCGAAGGCACCGGTTTTTATTGCAGCTTCCCAAGAGCGTTTATTGAATTTTGAGGCGTTGACACGCTTAGCAAAATCATAGACAGACTTAAAGGGGCCGTTCTTATCACGTTCCGGAATAACTTCCTCTTCTACAAGCGCTTTACCCATAGACTTAATGCCGGAAAGGCCGAAGCGAATAGTCTTTTCTCCTTTAACGATGCCAAAATCACCGTATGACTGATTGATATCCGGCCCAAGTACCTTAATTCCCATGTGCTTGCACTCGGAGATCTCGATGGCGAGACGATCAGTCCAACGCATGTCAGAAGTCATCAGTGCCGCCATAAAAGCATCCGGGTAGTGAGCCTTCAGGTAGGCCGTCCAGTAAGCAATTAGGGCGTAGCGCGCAGCGTGGGACTTATTAAAACTGTAGTTAGCGAAGTCGAGGAGTTGGTTCCAGAAAGTTTCGGCGATTTCTTCGGTAGCACCACCAATTTTCACTGCGCCTTCGATAAATTGCGGCTTCAACTTATTCATCAGGTCAACTTTTTTCTTACCTACAGCCTTACGTAGAGTATCAGATTGGCCGCCAGTAAAGCCGCACCATGTTCTCGAAATCTGCATGAACTGTTCCTGGTAAATTAAAATACCGTAGGTAGGTTTTAGGGCCTCCTCTAGGCCGGGGTGGAGGTAAGTAATCGGCTCTTTGCCATGTTTGCGACGAATAAAGCTGTCGATAAACTGCATCGGACCAGGGCGATATAAGGCTACCATAGCGATCATATCTTCAAATGTGGAAGCCTGGAGGTCGCGTAAATATTTCTTCATACCGCCAGATTCAAGCTGGAATACACCGGTAGTTTCGGCGCGCTGCAAGAGCTCATAGGTTGGTTTATCGTCTAGTGGTACGGAATACATATCGAGGTCGTCGCCATAGACTTTACGTATCATACGCAAAGCATTATTAATCACGGAGAGGTTAGAAAGACCGAGAAAATCCATCTTGAGCAGACCTAGTTCTTCGACTTGAGTCATCGGGAATTGGGCAGATAGGACTTCCTCGCCGCCAGTTCCTTTTTTCTTAGCCACCTCTAGAGGGAGGAACTTTACTAAATCATCAGGGGCGATAATAACGCCGCAGGCGTGGACGCCATGGCTTCTAATTGTGCCTTCGAGCTTCGCGGCGTAATCAATAACATCTTTAGCAGTAGGGTTAGTCGCATACTCGTGCCTTAAATCTGGAACCTTTTCAATGGCCTCAGTGAGCTTAACGTGATGTCCCATGACTGGGTCAGGGACGAGCTTAGCGATACGATCAGATTCGGCATACGGAACTTCCAATACGCGTGCTACATCACGTACGGCATTTTTCGCCATCATTTTGCCGAAAGTAACGATGTTTGAAACGCGACCGCGGCCATATTTATCGGTACAATATTGAATAACTTCATCACGACGAGTATCTTGGATGTCGGTATCGATATCGGGCATGGAGATACGATCGGGATTTAGGAAACGTTCGAAGAGCAGGTCGTATTTTAGAGGGTCTAGCTCGGTAATACGTAGGGCATAGGCTAAAATCGAACCGGCGGCCGAACCACGCCCTGGCCCATAGACAATACGTTTTTTCTTACCCCAGTTAATGAAGTATTGGACAATTAGGAAAGAGCCGTTATAGCCCATTTTATCGACGACTGACAATTCATAGTCAATACGCTCTAGAACCTTATCCGGCAATAATCTCCGACATTCTTCTACGGATAGATCTTTTGCTTCTTCTTCGGTTTTTCCGCCGTACCTAAATACTAGACCACGAAATACCAGTTTGTCAAGATATGATTTTTCATCGTCTCCGTCAGGAATACCCGGAAACTTCGGGATTAAAATTCGCCCGAGCTGCAAATCGACATTACAACGCTCGGCAATACGTTTAGTATTCCTAATTGCCTCTGGAAAATCTTTACCCCAACGCTCGATAATCTGATCTGGTGGGATGACGTGTAGCTCAAAGTCTTTTAGGGACATACGGTTAGGGTCGGAGAGATTGCTCGCAGTACCGACACAGAGTAAGATTTCGTGTGCGTCGCGGTCTTCGTGCTTAAGATAGTGACCATCGCAGGTGACGACTAGTGGTAATCCGGTTTCTTTCGCGAGTTTCTGTAATCCTTCGTTAATACGTTTTTGAACTTCCCAGTGCGTAGGGGAATCTGGGTGGCCGTGGTCCTGCATTTCTAGGTAGAAACGATCTTTGTAAATTTTAGAATACCAATCAACTAGCTCCCTAGCTTTTTGATAATTTCCTTCTTTTAGATTAACTGAGATTTCAGAACTAGCACAGCCGGACAAACAAATAATACCCTCGTTATATTTTTCCATCAATTCATGGTCGATACGAGGCTTATAATACATACCATGTAGCTCGGATTCGGTCGCAAGACGACAGAGGTTTTCATAGACTTTTTCATTCATGGCGAGCAGAGTAATATGAACACGCTCTTTGTCATGGGCAGGATCTTTATCCGTAAGTTTGCGCGCGGCAACATAAGCCTCTAGGCCGAGTATCGGTTTTATATCGTTATCATAGGCGACTTTATATAATTCTACGAGACCACACATAGTACCGTGGTCGGTGACGGCGACGGCTTCCATACCAGAAGATTTAACAAAGTCAATTAAATCGGGGACTTTTGTCAGACCGTCAAGTAAAGAATAGTGTGTGTGATTATGTAGATGCACAAAATCAGCGGGAGTCAGATCCGACCCGTCTGGTTTTTCGGAAATTTTTGATAATTTTACCTCCGGCATATATATATTATAGCACAACTACTTGCGATATCTGTTGATTTCGCGCTGAGTAGCCTTTTTCGTGGCATTGCCGACGCGTTTTGCCGAGGCGGCGACACGCTTGCCTTGACGCTTGGCTTGGTTGGCCGTTTTTCCTACGGTGCGAGCAGCTTTTTTCGCCTCGGTTTTCCCGGTACGAAGGGCTTGTTTGCCTTTTCTTTCTAGATCTTTTCTAGTTTTTTCGCCAGATTGCGGAGCTGTCAAAATACCTGCTACCGCACCAGCAACTGCTCCGAGTGCCGCTCCGAGAAAAAATCCTTTTTTTGCCATTTGTTTTTTACCTTTCTATGTTTTATTACTTTCTTCTTGACTTTTATTATAGCGCCTTTTTATAAGGTTTGCAATATTCGCCATACTTGTAGCGGCGCTCACCTTCTTAGCAATATTATCCGCCTTATCAGCAACTGATTTAGCGGTGTCAACGATTTCTTTTGCTCCGTTTACGAGTTTTATCAGCTTAATAATAAGCACAATCCCGCAAACTAGGAATACAAAAAGCGTAACTGAAAGAATACAAACAATAATCCACTCCGCAGTATTCATTGTCTATTCTCCCTAATGAGTCTTAATAAATTCGCGAATATCGTCGGCGAAATCTTCGTTATCTAAGGTATACTTTAAGTGTGCCATAAAGTAGTTCTTCGGGTCGCCAGTAGTCATCCACTCGCCTTCAGTCTTCTCTACATAGACATTGCCAGACTCAGCCATCTTCGTAATAGCATCAACAGTCCATAGCTCACCGTCTAGACCAGTGTTTCTAGGGTCAAGGTGTTCAAAGATTTCCGGAGTAACGAGATAACGTCCATAGGAAGTAAGGTTACTTGGTGCATCTTCGATATTTGGTTTCTCTACGATATGGTCAAGAGTCATCTTATCTTGATCGGCGAGTTGAATAATGCTATATTTGTCAAGAACTTCTTTCGGCATTTCTTGAGAAATGATAATCGCCTTAGCATCATCGTGTTTCTTATAAGACTCAATAAGAGTCTTCATATCAGAGCTGCCGAAGACAACGTCGTCGGAGTAGGCGATTACAAAGGCTTCATCATCGTTGATAAACTTACGAGCAGAAGCGATTGGCGAGCCGTTACCATAAGGGTAGGCCGGGTCTTGTTCAATAACGGTGATTTTCGGAAAATCTAGCACCTTCTGGATCGGGGCGTAGCGATCTTCTTTACCCTGGGCGGCGAGCTGTTTACGAATACGGTTTACGGAATTATTGAAGTAATCTTCATAGATCGGCTTACCTTCATGGGTAGCCACAATGATAATTTCCTCTATGCCAGCTGCGGCACATTCTTCGACTACGAGCTGCATAATCGGGCGGTTGCCAAGCGGTAACATAGCCTTAGGGATAGTTTGAGTAATTGGTAGATAACGACTAGCGAAGCCAGCGTCGGTGATAATAGCTTTAGTAGGGATTTTATAATTCATAGGTTCCTCCTTGAGATTTTATTATAACATAGGGTGCGACTAGAGCGCAACTTATTAGCTCTTTTTCTTAGGCGATTTTTTAGCGGATAGTTTTTTACGCAGGCGGTACTGCTTAGCGAGAAGGCGTTTATGCTCTCGTTGTTCGCTAAGTTCATTTTTATTATGAATACCGTAGATAAGGTTCGTAAGACCGTAGATCATCATGTAGGTGCCGAAAAACTTAATAAAAGTAGTAGTTTCGGTAAACTGCCCGGAATTTAAAATCACGAAACCTAAAATTACACCACACATACCGCAGACTACATACATGAAGCGGTCGGTAGGGTCGGTGAGCGACCGGAGACCGATAAGAATATCAAAGACGCCGCGACAAATCGTGTAGATGGCGATAATTGCGAGATGCCAGGCGTAATTTTGATTAATCGTCAACAGTAACGCTAAAGAAACCGCAATCTCGATGACAGCTACAACAACGGTTAGCCCCCAAGCATGCTGACGACGCTTACGGTACAATAAGTTAAAGGCATCGACGATGCCGAGTAGTAATAGGGTGACCGCGACTATCGTAACGAGAGTAGAAACATTAGAAGTTCCTGTAAACATTACGAACCAGCCGAAAAGTAGTCCGATAATACCCTGGAATACAAAAACTAACCAGTGGCTTTCAATATATTTACGTCTATTTGCCATAAAAATCTCCTATTTCTAGTACCATTATAGCATAAACATTTAGACGTGGCGATATTTACGACGGATAGATTCGATAATCTTAGTTTTTTGATACTTTAGCGGTTTTATTATTAGGTCATGTGCAGGTAGATATTTCAATTCTTCAACACCAAAACCACGTTTAAACTGTGAGACGCCGTAGAAACGATGTTCAGTGTCATCCTCGTCAACAATCCCCCAAAAATTATAACGTTTAATACCGCGTTTCCTAGCGTCGTCCATGGCATACATATGAAGAAGTGGTGCACCGGAGAGCTTCGTGCCCAGCTCGCTTGATACGCCATAATGATAAGAAGCCTCATTTCCATAAAAAATCATAAAATTCTGGGCAAGAATTTCTCCGTTATATTTTGCGGTATATAAAACAGCCTCGTTATTAGGGGCGAAAGCGGCAAATTGTTTTTCTAGGAAGTCCTCGGAGAAGCTAACAAAATCATGTCGCTTGGCGGTTTGAAGCTGAATTTCGTAAAAAGTTTTTATATCCTTAGGGTCGGTAGAAGTTTCGACGGTAATGTTATTCTTTTTTGCTTTCCTAAGTGCGCGACGCAGGCGCTGGCGCATACCTTTTAATATTTCTTCCTCTGATTTTGTAAGATCGAGAATTCCAGCATATTCAACCGAAAGATACATTGGAGCTTTTTTAAGCCCGTGGCTATGGAAAATTTCTTCCGACCTCTGAGAAAGTGTAAGTTGCGGACGAACACGCACGAAAACACAATCATTTTTCTCCCCCTGAAATTTCATATCGTCAAAAATCTTTGAAACTAGTTCCTGATTGTTCCAATCTAAAATCGGACCGCCGGCAACCGCTAGATGGCGTCCGCGCTTAGCGTGTTCAACAACTCCGGCGTAGGCTCCGATGATTTTTTTATCCTCTATCGCAATTCTACGGACCACTTCGAGACCACGATTAATGTGGAACTCATAGAAGTCCCAAGATTGTAAGAAGTTGGCTTCTTCGTGACTAGTAATGAATTTATCCCAAGTTTTTTTATCGGTAGCGTTAATAATTCTCATGATATTCTCCTAAGATAGGTGGCGTTTTTTCTTGCGAATAGTTTCGACAAGTAGATTTAATTTATATTTTTTAGGGCTTAGAACTAGGTCGTGCGCCGGAAGATAGGTTACTATTTCTCCGCCAAAACCGGTCTTAAAGGTCGTAACCTTAGCGTAACGGTGATTTGGTTGATTTGGAGGGGCGATACCCCAAAGGTTATAACGTTTAAATCCCTCCGATTTTAAGTCACGCATAACTTGCCACTGCAGAGCGTAAGCGCCCGGAAGTTTACGATTTAGCTCCGTAGAGGCGGCTTCGAAATAATCGGCCTCATTACCGGATTTAAGAATAAGTCCGTAGGCGATTGGCTTTTTGTCCTCCGCGGTCTTCGCAATATAGATGACAGCATTCTCGCCAAAAGCTTCGTGCTCGGCAAGGAGCTCACGTTCACTCGGCGGAACAAAGTGTTGACGAGCGGCGGTGTCAGTCTGGATTTGATGGAACTCTTTAAATACCTCTTCCGAGCAACTTTTTTCAACAATAATTCCCTGCTTGATGCTTCTTCTGACTTCATAACGAGTTTGGCGACGCATATTCGCGAGCAGAGTTTCCTCATCCTGAGCTAAGTCGATAATTACGGTATGTTCGGCGTGGAGATGCATAGGGGCAATACGAAAACCTAAAGAGGCGAAGAGCTCTCGATTTTCTTTAGTGTCCAAAAGTTGTGGACGCACACGGATAAACACACACTCCTCTTTTTCGGCGACGGCTTTTATACCCTTGAAAACTTTCTCAGTTAAAACTCTGCTACGCCAATTAATTAATGGCCCGCCAGGCACCTCTAGATATCGCCCACGCTTCGCATCTTTTATTATCATTAAACACGGGTGAGTATAAACTTTATGGCCAATTAATTTATTCATCTTTGCCCAGTCTTTAGACTGGAGAAAGTTTGCGGATTCGTACGGACTATTCATCGATTTTATACTCCTTGATTATTTTATATGCGGTTGTGAGGTCGGACTTTTTGACGCCGGTAGGTAGATTGATAATCTCATCGGCGACTTCGGTAGCTACGGGGCAGGCTTCTTCATCAAAGTTCATTTTTTTATAATAACGAGACGGCGAGACTGGGACGTCGTACCAAATTTCGTCGAAGACGTAGCCGAGTTTCCGTAGTCTCTTTAATAACTCATCGCGGTCTTCGACAAAGTAGTGGTCGCGCAAGGGCGGACGACCTTTTTTCGGTAATTTCTTAATCTGCCGAAGGGCGAGCTTGGCCTGCCAATGCGTAAGGCGAGTTTTCGTAGAGAGCCTAGAATCAGCAGAACGTTCAATACAGCCTAGTTTTAATAAAGCTGCAGTTAAAATTTTGCCTAATCCGAGATAATAGAAGGTGCGAATCATTCGGCCATGAAAAGGATACCAACGGTCCGCTAAGGTCTCCGAGAAATACGGTCGTTTTTTAGGTTGAGTAACTGGCTTGTCGTCTTTGTCGAGGAAAATAACTGCGCCACCGGAAATCGTATCAATAGATTTACCTTTTCCAAAAGATAGTGCAGCTGCGCGTCCGACCGTACCGACCTCACGACCGTCGGGATAGCGAACACCGGCACAATGTGCTAAATCTTCAATAATAATTATGTCGTGTTCCCTGCAGACCTCTTCAAGCTCAGCGATATCTACTGGTATGCCTAAGGTATTTTGAATGATAATAGCCGAGACATCATCATGATTTTCCAAAACTTCTTCTAGTTCTACACGGCCATAGTGAAGAGTTTCACGATTAATATCGGCGTAGACTGGCGTAGCACCAGCAGCACGCACCGCTTGAACTACCGCGCAACAGGTAAGGCTAGTGACGACGACTTCGGATTTCTTTGGAACTAACGCGCGCAGGGCAACCGTCAGAGCGGAACGGCCGTTGTGATAAAGCGCTACGTGGTCGTAAGTAGCTCCATAGTGTGCGGCAAGGTAGGCTCGCAATTCTTCAGAATTTTTTTCCGTACCAAAGGCAAAAGTATGCCTTAAAATATCCATACCCTTATAATTAGATGCGCGTCCTAAGAATAGCATTTATTCAATTCCTTTCAGTACTTTACCAATCGCACAGGCAAGGCCATTTGGGTCACAGATATAAGGAGCATGGGTCCAATTCTCGTAGAACGAGAGGGTACTATTTTTTAGACGGTCATGCATCTTTTCGGCCTGACGAGGAAGAGTAACAGTATCGTTTTTACCCCAGAGAATCGTCGCAGGAGTAGTGATCTTTGAAAAATCTAATTTTTTATCGCTGTCTAGCATGTTCGCGAGAGTTTTTTTCATATTTTCCGGAGCGTGGTCGTAATCCGATGCGCCGAGAACTTTATGGTAAACCTTGCGGAGTGGTTTAACACTTTTAAGCGGGGCAAACAGTTTAGAAGTTTTACGTGCAATATTCCGTTTTTTTGATTCCTCATAGATGCCGGCACTATCTAGTAGAATGACGTGTTTTAGTTTCTCTGGATTTTGAGATAGTAAGTTTAGTAGAATACGTCCGCCGTTACTATGACCTAGGGCTACTGCGCCATCTGGGATATTTTTATCGGCCCAAGAGGCATAATCTTCGATAGTCCAGACTTTTTTACTCTCTGTGGTAAGACCGGGGACGTTGAGCATTTTTATACGGAAACCTGCGTCCGTTAGGAGTTGTATAGTTTTGCTCCATGGCTCTACAGTATAAGTCCAGCCGTGTACAATATATAGCGTTTTCACCATTAGTTTAGCCCTCTCCTTTCTCGACGTTTTATAGCGGCCGGCTCGCGACGCGGCAAAAACTCAGCGTCTCGTGGATTTTTTAATAATTTCTCGATAATCCATTCTAGATATTGGCTACCCTTAAAAATGAGGGTTTCGTTGCCTTTTGTAGAGTTTTGGATATATTCTAAAGCCTCTTTTGGGTTGTTAAAGGAGACATAGTCGATGTCTAATTCCTTAAGACGTGGGGCGGTGTATTTTTTTGTACGTCTTCCGACAAGGATTACTTTTTCTGGATTAGCGTTAGCAATTAAATCGGCGAGTTTTTTATGTTCTTCACTCTCAATAGAGCCCTGATCGACGATGTCGCCGATGACTAGCCATTTATGCTTTACTTTTAGAGACTTCGCCATTTCGAGGATAGATTGCATACTAATAAGGTGAGCATTATAACTACTATCGATAATTTTTAGGCCGTTTTTGCCATCAAAGTAGGAGTTACGCCCAGGAGGTAAAATTAGGCCGGAAAAATCAGTTTTAAGTTTTAGTTTAAGATAGCTACAGAGTTTTTCTAGCATAATAAGCTGGATAGCGATATCTTTTTGCATAGGTGCGGAGAAGTAAAAAGTATGTTGGTTAATAACGAATTCGGCGTGGTCGGGATAGACGGAATATTTCTTTAACTCGGATTTGTAACACAGCACAATATCCGCCTTAGTTAAGTTTTTCGCCTTGATTTTTTCGGTAGATTTTACCATGAGAGGGCTGTCTCCGTCGATAAATACTTTTTTCTTAGTATTTTCCGGAAGAGTGGCGAATTCGTGCGTAATGGCTTTATCTAAACTCTCAAATGTGCCATCCTTGACCTGTTGTTCGAACTGTATGGCGTGAGAACGGCCGAGAGATATCCAGAGGGTAACTTCCGGTTTAAGCCAAGAAGCCAGAAACTCAGTCTCGTGCGGGCGTTCGCCGTCTATCTCGACGATGTAAAATTTCTCTGTATGTTTGAAAAATAATGACTTAATCGGAACGGCGAAAATTAGATAAAACCATCGTAATTTACTACCAGTAATACCTCTTAGGCCAACAATATCAAAAGCGACACCGAAAGCTGAGTTAGCATCGTGCGAATAGTGTGCGCGAGAACCTAGCTGAGCCTCGATAAGATGGAGCATAGTTGTCTTTCCGACAGAGCCAGTAATAGCGATAACTCTCGGATGCCAACGCTTAAGTGCGAAATTTGCAAAAAAACGAAAATATGCCGCAGCAACGAAATAAAATCGCTTTTTAAATCTCGCAGTAATTGTCATATATATAGTATAACATAAGTATTTGTATTTTTATGGAAGTTTGTGCTATAGTAGAAAAAACAAAAAAGAAAGGAGGGGTTATGCATGTTTGTACTCAGAGACCCGCTCGAGGAACTGTTCACGAAGTTTCCGCCGGAATATCAGAAAGGAGTGTATCCGCTCATCGCTAAGACGAGAGCATGGCAGGCGGAGAGAGCTAAAGGTTCAAACAAGTTAGACTCCACTACAGAGGACATTAAAAAATTAAAGTCGGAATTCATGAAAATGGAGCCTAGCGAGGAGTTTATGAAGACTCTTTGGCCGAGGTTTGAGAAAATGCTCGAAAACCCTGCGTTAATCGACTTAGTCTATTTCGCAGGAGGCGAAAAATCACGTTTTCTAATTCCGATGCTAGCTACGTTACCTACGGCAACATCTCTGGAGATGGCGTTTTTGCATGGGCTAGACATAGATATGCAGATCACGGAGGTTCCGGAGACTGACCCGTACTACGACACGGCCAGACGAGAAGAACTTTTTAAGTATATTCGAATGAGGTCGGCTTGGTCTGCGGGCGTAGTGAGCGAAAAACGCCCGAAGAAGTTGCTTTATCTGGGCTGCGGAAGAATGTTCTCAACACGCTACATTCATCAGTTAAGCGGTGAACAGTTAGCGGTCTGCACGGATACAGATACGTCTATCACGGCAGAAAACCTGTTCCCAGATGGACAGGAACGCGCACATTATCAGGTTTACCATATTCCGAATGAGGAGATCTTTAAGCAAGAGGGTATGGACGAGTTCGAGTTTGTCGAGATGATGGGACAGATGATTTACCGATTCACAGAGGAAGATTGTGCCGAGTTGAAATCTTATGTCGAGGAGGTGTTCGAGCATATGGCACCGAACGCAGATTTCGTGTTCGACGTGAATTGCCAGCATCCCGACTGGGAAAAGTTATTATTGCCGATTGCGTTCGCGCGCGGAGGATTAAGAATTACTTTCCTAAAGGATAACTCGGAGATTGTTGATTTCTTCTTAAGAGAGATACTCGCAGATTTGCCGATAAAGGAGTACCGGGTCCGATCACTAAAATTTGGCGATCGGGATATCGGAGTACTATTTTGGCTAACGAAGTGAATATGAAAAGCCAAAAAACCTCCCGTACGGGAGGTTTTTCATAGGCCTAGTTATTTATTGGCTGGACCAACTTTTGGCTCTTTTTTCGCGTGGTTTAGCGGTGAGGCATATTCACGAAGTGGATAATAGACAGAGAAACTTATCGCGAAGATAGCAAGCGTGGCCATAACAAATACTTGGCTGAGGATGATTCCGGCAAAGCTGTCTTCTCCTAGGATTTGCGAGACTACCTGGCTAACCACACCCGTTTGCGGAGCGTAGGCAACGACGCCTAGCGGTTCAAGATAGGCAAACTCAGCCGAGGCAGGGAGGGTATCATCTACAAAATCCGTAGCTGGGATAGTAGCTGGCTCTTCGGCCTTTTTAGTATCGTCAGTTTTTTTAGCATTGTCGTTTTTGACCGGGGTAGTCGGTTGGACTGGATTAACTGGTTTCAGAGTAGGGGTTGGTTTCGGCTCAGGAGTTGGTTCAGGTTCCGGCTCAGGTTCTGGAGTTGGCTCGGGCTCAGGTTCTGGTTCCGGTTCAGGAGTTGGCTCCGGCTCAGGTTCAGGCTCTGGCTCGGGCTCAGGTTCTGGTTCTGGCTCCGGCTCAGGTTCAGGCTCCGGCTCAGGTTCTGGAGTTAGCTCGGGTTCTGGTTCAGGTTCCGGCTCAGGTTCAGGAGTTGGCTCCGGTTCAGGTTCTGGTTCGGGCTCAGGTTCTGGTTGAATCGGTTCAACCGGAACGACTGGTTTTTCAAATTCCATTTGCGTTTTAGCATAAGCAAATCCTACGGAGCCAGCATTATCAGAAGTTAAGAATGCAACGGTATCCTCAAAGGTCTCTACATCAAGATCCGGAGCTACATTATACTTAAAGTAAACTGTATCGTAATCTCCTCCGGCTGGAGTCATAGCAATCTGGTTTTTCAAAGCAAACGCGTTGCTAGTGTTGCTTGGCGAGGCAATTTCTACTGGATGCCAATTCTCTTGGTCGTAAGAATACTCAAGAGTTTCGGAACTCAAAGGTAGAAAGCCTTTGTTCTCACCATTATTCTCGTTAATATATGAGGATATGTGCGTAACATATGTAGTGTTAATAGTGTCGATATTCTTGACGGAAGAGGTGTAAGAAATGAGTTTATCGTCTACTAACTCATCCTGGACGTGTGCCTCGGCAGCAATCGGCCAACTCATATCGGAAATAGTGATCAAGGTATTTGACTCGGAAGTTGAGCGTTCGGCGTAAAAGAAGTCTAGATTAACTACTTTACCCTTAGAAATGCCAACTTCTTCGGCGGAGAAAGTTTTAGTCTTAGGGTTACCACTTGCAACCGTAGCGGTAATCGTACCATCTTTTGCAACGGTGAATGAGCCTTTTTCGGCGGAGTGGACGCCGCCTATGTCAAGAATTAACTTACCGTTTAGATATACCCAAACATCGTCATCCCCGGCGAAGTCAAATTTTTCGTTACCGCTCAACTCCATTTTAACTGGGAAAGAGAGGTGTGCGGTAAAGTTAAAGTTATGTCCTTTTTTGTTCGTAACGTCATTGCGACTGACGCTATCTGGGTCATTAACAATATCGTCGAGAGGCCATGTACTTTTAGTTGCGCTACCATACTGATACGTATTAGAGTTACCGACACGGTTGAAGGTGATTTGTCGATCATAACGTTTAGACACCTCAGGAACTTCATGGAACCACCGATAGAAATTGTCCGAAGAGAGGACTGGATCATGACCAGTAACACATTGCGATGCCTTATTGAAAGATTTGTTAGCGGTTTCATAAGCTGGGATCGGGAGACCGTCTTCTCCGAGGTGGTCTTTTACGATACCTTGCTGAAAACTACCGCAAGCATTACATTCGCACCACTCGAATTGACGCTCGGAAGAACGGCAAGGATCCATTTTTTGATCAAAATAAGTAATGTCGGTAGTGATTGTTTCTGGAATGCCAACAGTTGAAGATTCCCAATTTTTAGGGATACCGGCTTCATTTGCAACATCAACTAGAGTAAGAGCTCGCGCCGCAGAGGTAATCGCAATTGCGACAAGCATAATAAAAGATAAAATTAAGGTTGCACGAGCAGTACAAGCAACCCTATGTAAGCGGATTTTCTGTAGTTCTTTTTTCATTATAATATGACCTTTTTATAATTTCTTAAGTTTTATTTTAGTTGAAAAAAAATATATGTCAATAGGGTTGTGCTTTCTAAAAAAATATGGTAAATTTTAGTAAAAGGAGGTCAATGAATTTAATTGCTATTTTATTAATGACAGTGTCCGTGCTTACAGTATTATCTGGCTTTACGGTCTTACTGGGGGCACAAAAAGGAAAACGTGCGCCGGTGGTGCCGTATTTTTTGACAACAATCGCAGCCGCGGTGTGGGGAATTTCAATGGCTCTATTCATCGATACTCAGCCCAGTGATATGACAAGAGCGACAACTTGTTTGATAGTAATGTATATTTCGACACTTGCAGATATTGCAATGTTGTATTGGTATGTGGGGTGGAAGAAAAAGTCGACTTGGCTGGTAATGGGCGTAGTAATTTTAGCAACCATTTGGCTTTCCATCTCATTAGCGGTAGATCCGAGTAGAATGTTCGCAGAGATATCTTTATCTAGCAAGGGCAACTCGGTTACGTATGCAAACACTCTATATTTCTTAGCTTATGTATTGCTATGTACAGCAGTGATTGTTGGCTTTATCGTTACGACTTGGATAGAGATGCGAAAAGAACATCATAAGCGCGCGCGCCGTGGGCTACAAGTACTGTTTTATGGCTTGCTGATTGCTGGTACGCTTGGCATAATTTTCGACTTCATAGTTCCCTACTTCGGAAATTATAGCCTGATTTGGATCGGGCCATTAGCTAGCTCGCTCGCAATTATTTTGCACTACTATGCTATTTTGCGATACCGCTTAATTGTGTTGTCATCAAGTTGGCTAAAAACTTTATCCTATGCGGTATTAATGTCGCTCGGTGCTATGGCCTACATGGTGATATTCTTCATTATCTTTACTGCTTTATTTAAGATTCCGAACCCGTCGGCGTCTATAGTAGTATTAAACTTCATTATGATCGTAATCGTGTTGTTGTTAGTCCCGGTAATCAACGAGGCTAGCGCGTACGTTAGATCATTAATTATGGTTGGACAAGTAGATATTGCATATATCGTAAAAAAGCTAAACCGTCTAGCAACACAAAACGTAAACTTAAATGAACTTGCCGATTTTTTGGCTGACCATTTACATTTTGACTATATTGGTTTTATCGTAGATGGCAGACTCTATGGCTCGAAGCCGCTACCGATATCAGCGGACGAGCTGGACGAAATCGGGATGCTAGAAGCGGCAGAAGGCGGTATCTGGCAAAAGATTGACGGTAAAAATAAGAAACTATTTGAGAGATTAAACCTAAAAGCGGTAGCAGAATTACGCAATGCAAAGGGGCGTTCTTTTGGACAGATTTTAGTAGGAAAGCCAGTCGGGAAAATGAGCTTTGAGCGAAAAGATTTAATTCAACTGGAAATGATTGTCAATCTAGTAGCTTCCGTGATAGACTCTGAAAAACATTTAAAGGCATAAAATGGTCAGCATGCTAAAGCAGACTAGGATACATCTGTTGCTATCTTTGAATGCTGTTGCGATAGTAATAGCCGGGATTGTCATTGCTGGCGCAATTTGGATACCGAAAGAAACGACTTTGCATGTTGTGTCCGAACGTTCTGACGATGTAGAGGCGACCGAGGAAAGCCAGGATGCTGAATTACTAGACCCGGCTACGGATTATTTGGAAGAACCGGTACATGAAGAAGTAGTGAGGGCAGTCCAGAAAAGTACTGGGACTATGAGAAGGACTAGTGGCGGTAGTTTTTCGATGATGACTTTATCGACCGACCCGGTACCAAGTGGTGAGTTATGGAATGAGACGAACTTCACGATCTATCAGACTGCGGAGCAGGATATTTGTGTTAGCGGTACCTTAGCTAATCTTGGAGATATGTATTGGCAGACGAGCAACCCTGGGGTGGTTGAAGGTTTTTATCAAGCGCGTACGAACTTAGGCTATTCTAATGAGCGTTGTCGTTTCCCGAAGATTGTCGGAACTGGCACAACGACAATTACCGCCGGCACTTATGACGGTTCGAGGCGTGATACGATAGAATTGACGATAGCGGCAGTGCCAGTGGCGGAATGGAAGCAGGAGATTCTAAACTTAGTAAATAAGGAGCGGGCGAAAGCCGGTTTGGCGAGCCTGTCTTGGGCATCGACTTGTGAGGGCGCAGCACAGACTAGGGCGCTAGAAATTATGTCTGTATATTCACATACTAGGCCGGATGGTAGCGAGTGGAAGACGGCCTGTCCGATACCGGAGGGTGGCGGTTATGCCGGAGAAAATTTGGCGGGTGGTATTTCCGCCGTTTCGCCGCCGACGGTTGTTGCGTCCTGGATGAATTCCCCGGAGCATAGAGCGAATATTTTGAACGCAAACTACACAAAGCTCGCGGTAGGTTTTGTTTATGACGCGAACTCACAGTATAAGACCTACTGGTCGCAATACTTTACTACCTACTAGTCTACTAATTTACCATTTTGTAGACCATAAGAATACCAAGGCGCAGTTCCTATCCCCTGCAACGGGGTCTTCGACAGCTTGCAGGGGATAGGAATTGCGCCCTTGGCATTCTTATGGTCTGCTTGTAACCAACCGCTTATAGAAGGCTTCTGCCTCGGGTTGGTCCATTAGTCTAGTTTGGAACGTACTGTCATACACCGTAGGCGAGAAACGGGTTTGGAGAAGTTTGCCGTTATTGAAGTAGTGTGTCAATACGATACTTCTAGTGGTTCCTGGCCAGCGAGTTTGGTCAAAGAATAAGTTGCCGAGGCCATAATAAATAGGTTTGCCCTCGTAGATTTCAAAAGTTTGAGGCTGATGGGCCTGAGTGCCAACTACTAAGTCTGCCCCAAAATCAATCATTTTACGGAAGAAAGCCTGCTGACCGGAAATCGGCGCGTCGCAAGACGGCATTTCGGCATAGCCGTCTGGATAACTATAGCATTCAAAATACTGGATATCGACAATGACGGAGTCTCCGCGCTCCTTTGCCTCGGAAATTTGAGACTTAACGGTTTCTTCATCGTAAATATTCGCACCGGGATGATTTCCGGAAGCACCTTGACCATTAGCCTTGGTAGAAGTAGAATTATTAACGCCAACCCAAGTAATTTTAGTATTTTTCTGATCGATTTCGAGCGGTATTTTTGCGGATTCTTCGTCTTTTCCGCCGCCGAAAGTTTGCATGTTGCTATTTTGATATTTCTCAATACTGTTAATATTGGCAGCGGCCGACCAGTCGTTATTATGATTCCCTGTTAGTTCTACAATGTCGGTACCGATAGCTTCAACGGTAGCGAACATACGTGGATCGGAACAGAGAGTAGTAGTGCTAGAATTCGTGGTGCAATTATCGGCGAAAGAAACTTCATTGCTGATATGTGTTAAATCCGTATTTTTTAGAAAATCTGCTATATTTTCGGCGAAATAGGCACCGTTGCCGGTCTGGTCGAGCTTAGTTTGGAGCTTACGAGTAAGCGCGGTAACGCCAGTCTGGTTGATAGACAAAGTTGTATCTTTCATTGGTAATTCTGGGAGTTTTTGACTAATTTTCTGTAAAACTTCGACGGTTTCTGGATCAGAGATAGTTTCTCCATTTAAATCTTTAATAGAAATTACACGATAGAGTGCTCCTTGCTCAAAATCATCGAGGAAATATTTTCCGTCTAGGGAAACTAGTTTCTTTTCTGGAGAGAGTTCAAAAAGTGAAGTAGCGGAAATTTTAGCATTTGCCGCTGGACTATCAATGTTCGTACGAAACCCTTCGGAACTAATATTGCTAGTTTCGTCGTAAAAATCGACAGTTGGTAAAATTATGTCGAAAAGGGCTTCTTTTTCGTCGGATGGACGAGAATTAGAAAGGGCGATGTCGAGGTTTAAGTCTTTAGAGAACTTTTCGGTTTCCGGAACGGCACTAAGGATAAGCTGTTTATCCTCTTCAGTGAAATTATCGCTAAGGTGGAGGGTCCCATTCTTAATAATACTGACTTTCCCGCCAGTTGCTATTTTTAGTATAAAAAATGTTGTAATAATTACAACAATAAATCCGATTACTAGTGGTAGCTTTGATATTTTCCTTGTTCTTCTCATAACTCTATTATAACACAGATGCCGTTTATGATATAATGGGGGCATGGGATTATTCTCATGGTTATTTAGGCCGAAACAAGAATACGAGCGTAAAATAGCTTCTCCGAACGGAAGAATCGTAGCGGAGGTGAAACTGGTACGTGGTCGGGTTTTTTATAATGTTAAAAAAGACGATAAAGTAATTGTTAACGACTCGACGATTGGGATAGCTTTGCGTGGGAGAAAATCGTTGGTTGACGGACTGGGCGTAATTCGTGCGCATGAGAGGAGCTTTGACGAGGTTTGGCAAACGGAGTGGGGAGAAGAAAAAGAGATACGCAATAATTATAATGAACTGGCACTTTATTTGGCAGAGCTAGGAGATAAGAAACGTTTGTTTACGATGCGTTTTAGAATTTTTGACGATGGTGTAGCTTTTCGCTATGAATTACCTCCACAGCCGGAGTTTCAACGTCTGGCTATTTCCGAAGAACTTACTGAATTTAAGATAGACAACAATGCTTTAGCTTGGCATATCCCGGCATATCAACCGGACCGTTATGTATATAATTATTCACAGAACCCAGTTTATGAACTAGCCCATTCGGTGCATACACCACTGACTATTGAGTTGCCAAATGGATATTTTATATCTATACATGAAGCTGCGTTATACGATTATGGCTCGATGACGCTTAGACTGAATAAAAATCAGGCCTTAATGTCCGACATTACTCCGCTTTCGGACGGAATGAAAGCTTATGTAGAGTTGCCATTTAATACTCCTTGGCGAGTAGTTATGATTGCGGATGCGGCTACGGATTTAATCGTAAATCATATGGTACTAAACTTAAATGAGCCACCGAAAGATGATTTCTCTTGGGTGAAGCCATTGAAATTTATGGGGATTTGGTGGGCGATGTTTGTCGGCGAATGGACGTGGGCTCCGGGGGAGAGACACGGCGCAACTACGAAACACGCAAAAGAATATATAGACGCTTGCGTTAGGTTAGGGATTGAGGGTCTATTGATTGAGGGGTGGAATAATGGCTGGGAAGGCGATTGGCTACAGAACGGAAACTCGACTAGCTTTACTAGGGCGATGCATGATTTTAATATGAGCGAAGTTTCTGCCTATGCTAGAAAAAACCATATCCAGTTAGTCGGGCACCATGAAACGGTCGGCTTTGTTGATAATTACGAAAGACAGCTAGAAGAGGCCTATGATTATTACATAAAATACGGGATTAAATATATAAAACCTGGGTATGCCGGCTCGATGATGACGATTCAAGGGCGACGCGAGTATCACCATTCACAAGTTGGCGTAAGACATTACCAAAAAACTGTCGAGTTAGCCGCAAAAAAGCATATTATGCTTGATATTCACGAGCCAATCAAGGGGACCGGGATAGAGCGGACTTACCCTAATCTTCTGACGCGCGAAGGTGCGCGGGGGCAGGAATACGAGGGCGGGGCGTTATCGCCTTCCCACACGACGATTCTTCCCTTTACTAGGCTGCTTGCTGGCGGGATGGACTATACGAGCGGTATTTTTGACGTCACTAATTTTTCGAAAAGAATTGCCACAACGCTCGCTCGACAGTTGGCTTACTATGTAACGATTTATTCGGGGATGCAGATGGCGGCGGACAGACCGAGGTTTTATGAAAAGGTTCAGCCTAGAGCTTACCAGTTTATTCGAGACGTACCAGTAAGTTTCGCTACAACCTTGCCGTTGCTCGGAAAAATTGGCGAATATTATGTTGTAACGAGAAAAGATAGAGATAGCGCGGATTGGTACATCGGCGGAGTAACGAATGAGTGGGCTAGGCGAGTGCGTATTAATTTGAGTTATCTCGACGACGGAGAGTATGAGGCGCAGATTTACAGAGACGATTTTACGGCGCATTATCGCGATAACCAACTTGCGATTACTATCGAAAAACGTGTCGTGACAAAGAAGGATTTCCTAGATATTTGGATGGCGCCTGGTGGCGGATTTGCGGTAAGACTAAAGAAGCTTTAATCGACGATTTCGGCGGTAATAATGAGGCGGTGGGTGTAATCTTGCCCGCCTAGCGACTCGCCGGCACAGGTCATGAGGACAATAGTGTCGCGTTTTTCTTCTGCTAGTATCTGGGACATGGAGATTTTGTCCTTTGCGCGAGTCTCGATATTAGTAATGCGGTAAGAACCAGAGTTGTAATCTATAATGTCGCCAAGCTTAGTGTCCTTCAAGTTTTTAAAGACGGTCGTGGAATGACCAATAAGTAAGGTTTTATTGTCATGATTACTAAAACTGCCAGCGATATACTCTGGAGTATTAAGCGTACGGTCGCGTAAATACACATCAGCAACAGGGGTAGAAAGGCCGATACTGTTAATTATCAGATAGCCAGAGGCGTTTTCGCTCTCGTGCGCGAGGGTTTCCGCAACCGAAGTAGAAGAAGGCTGAACCCCGATAATGACGTAGGCGGGAATAGCAATAAGATAGAAAAGTAGGATGACCACCTTCGTACGGAGTAAACTCCAACGATGCCGGCGTAACCGAATAGGCTCGACATCAGCAATCTGATGCTTTATGACACTTCCCATATATGTTTATATTATAGCACAAGCTAGATGAAAGTGTTAGTGTTTTTGAAAGATTTTTTACGATTTTTTAGAAGTTTTCCACAGGGTTAGGCTTCTTTTACGAAAACCATGAGACGGTGGGTAGCTTGCCCACCACCGAGAGATTGCCCGGCACAGGTCATAAGCACATAATCGTATTTTTTGTAATTTTCATCACGGCCAACGTAATATTGAGCACGATTACTCTGTGCCGTATCGTAATCTAGGACAACGGCTTTTTGTACTACGTATTGTTTAGAATTACCGTTTAAAGTAATCGTGAAGGTCGAGCCAACACCGAGGCTAGAAAGGTTAGAAAAGACACTAGAACCACGATGACCGAATAGGAAGACGCCGTTATAGAGGCCTATCTTTCTGCCCGTATCAGGGAATTCACCATTTACTGGGGTAGTATAGAAGATAGAACCGGTCTGACCGTTAATAGTAATGCTATTAGCCGGGACGGAAGGTGTAGATTTCGAGGTAAGCTGAACAGCGTCGCTAGAGGAGATAGTCGTATTACGAACGGTAGTCTTATAACTACTACTAATTTCTTTATCTATCTGTGCCGGAGATTCGACCTTATCGATAGAACCAGATGAGGCTACAACTTCTTTGTCGTAACTTTGAGTATTAATAGAGGTAGCGATGTTTACCTTAGAAAGACAGGAAAAACCGAAAACCAGCATGAAAAGCGGAATAATTACACCTTGACAGTGGTATTTTTCAAATAATCTTGAAAAATCTTTACAGATTGAATTAAACACCTTTAATCTCATCTTATGACCTCTAATGATTTATGTTTCTATTATATCACACTTGTGCTAAAAAGTCAATAGGAAGCGCTAGACGCCGGGAGAGAATTGCTTGAGTTTAGTGCGGTGGGTTTTATAGTGGGGGTCATGGGAGGCGACTTCTGCCCAGAAAGCTGCGGAATGGTCCATATGGTTAAGGTGGGCGAGCTCATGGATGATGACATAGTCACGGAGGATTTCTGGGACTTGCATAAGACCGATATTCAGAGAAATCGTGCGATTACTAGAGCAACTTCCCCAGCGGGTGCCGGCATGAGAAAGGCGAACTTTATTATATTGATAACCGTATAGATTGGCAAAATATTCTAGGCGGTACGGAAGGTATTCCCTAGCCTTTTTAGCGAGAATTTTCTTTTTTGCGTCGCGGGCACGTTGCGAGGCGGGATCTTTTATTGGTAATCTCTCGCGAATGGCACCACGGTTAGCATTAAGGTATAATTGAGCACGCAAAAGAGAGGTGCGTTTAGGTACGGACATCTGCAGCCGTCCGGAAGTAGATACCGAAAAACGGATGCCAGAGGCGAGGGCGTTCCTACGCACTAGAACTTCACCGAACTCTTTATCGTTAATAATCATTACTCGGCAAGTTGAGACAGGACAGCTTTTAGCTGCGTATCGAAAGTATGTTTCCCGGAGAGAACAATAGAGTGTTCCTCTTCGTTCGGGGCTTCGAGGACGGCTATTTTTGCGTCGTAAGCCTCTTTAGCCTTTGCGACGGATTTTAGTCTAGTTTTTAGGCGAGATTTAATAGTATTAACGTCGGTCTGAATCCAAATCAGAGACGGAGTGTATCCACGAGAGCGGAACAGTTTCTTAATTTCGTCACGGTCTGCTTCGGTATCGAGGCCGCCCTCGATAATGATATTTTGACCGGTTTGTGCTAATAAATCTAAAATGACTAGAAGTTTCTTTCTAGAAAAGCCGTGTTTAGTAGCAAGCTCGTTTAGATTATAATATGGCGCTCGAAATTGTCGAGAAAACTTCTCGCAAAATGTAGTCTTACCACTGGCTGGCGCACCGAAAACCAAAATGGCTCTTGACTGTGATCTATTACCTTCCATAATGTTTCTATTGTAGCATAGATTTATTTAATTTTGAACTATTTGCGACAAAAATCTGTGATGGATAGTAGAAGAACCATGCGAAATAATTCGCAAATGGCTGGATAGCGGCAGGAAGAACGGCAATTGAAGAGAAATAGGACACCCCGACACAGGTATCGCAAGCGAAGAAGAGGATAAAGCCGATGATCGCGATGCTAGGGGCGGTAGACTTCGGATTAATATGCTGCCAACGGAAAGAAAGGTAAATATTATAGGCGAGTGTTGGGAAATAAATAGTAGCTAGGATATAGATAATTGTAGTATGCACGATGCTGAAACCTACGATAAAAATAGTAGCAGCAAAGATGAGATATGTGAAAATCATACTTGGTTTGATAGATTTTTTGGTAATTTGTTCGAGGCGGATAAAGTGAAAAAATTGCGCAAAGCAGAACATGAGTAGGCCATAAACTGAAACGTTATCGAAAGCAAGAATAAGGTCGGCTATCAGAGTAAATCCGAGCGCGATATCTAAGAGATAATCTTTCCTAAAATAGATGAGCACAAAAACGAGGTTTAAGAAAATTCCAGAACAACGGAGAAACGCTACAATAAACGAGCCGGGGAGGAAAATCGCGAGAATAGAAAAGCTAAGATAGAGCGATATCCAAATAATCGGCCATTTAGGATTAAGCGAACGGAAATATTTTAACATGGGTATATTATAGCACAAAAACGCTCGGTTTAGCCGAACGTCATTTATGGCAGGGGCAGAGGGACTTGAACCCCCGACACCAGGTTTTGGAGACCTGTGCTCTACCAACTGAGCTATACCCCTTTCTAAACTGATTATAGCATAGATTTTTAGATGCCGCCAGGTTTTATTTCGTAAGTATTATTTATTTTAACACAAAACATAAAAAGTATGCTACAATAAAATAGATGAATATTCTAATGTTAGGTTGGGAATTGCCACCTCATAATAGCGGAGGTTTGGGTGTGGCATGTTTAAATCTCGCGAGAGCGCTAGCAAAGGATGGCGCAAAGATTGATTTTGTGGTTCCCTATACTGCGGACCATTCCGACATTAAGTTTATGAAGGTGGTTTCGGCGATGAAATTGGACCCGCTATATCGTTACGGGGTCGGAGCTTACGATACAAAATACCTTGAAGATATAATCATACCGACCGCGGACGAGCAGAAGACGATTTCAATTCGCGATGTCCAGAAGAGTTATTGTAATTTCGTAAATGATTACCTAATGGAATATAAGCCGGACGTAGTCCATGCGCACGATTGGCTAACATTTGAGGCAGGCGTGCTAGCGAAGAAAAATTACGGAATACCACTAGTAGCTCATGTCCATGCTACGGAGTATGACCGCTCGGGAATGCACGGCGGAAATCCAGTTGTACATGAGATTGAGCGCGAGGGACTAATGTTGGCAGATAAAATTATCGCAGTAAGCCAGGCGACTAGGAAAATTGTTCACGATAAATACAATATCCCGCTCGATAAAATCGACGTGGTTTATAATTCTCTAGATGAAGGTTTTCTAAAATCTGCTTATCATTATGACGATGAAGATTATCAGTATCTGGAAATGATGAAAGGCCTAGGTTATACTATCGTCGCAACGGTCGGAAGATTTACAATTCAGAAGGGCTTAGCGAATATGATGCGGGCGGCGGCGAAAGCTTTAACGAAAAACCCGAAGTTATTGTTCGTGTTTGCTGGCGACGGAGAACAGAAAGATGAGCTACTCGAAATGAGCGCGAAATACGGTATTTCTAGAAATGTGATTTTTACTGGATTTGTACGCGGGAAACAGTTACGAGATGTTTATGAAGTTGCGGATATTTTCGTGATGAGTTCTATTTCCGAGCCGTTTGGTCTGACCGCATTAGAAGCAGCACATCACGGTGATGTCTTGATTTTGACTAAACAGTCTGGCGTAGCGGAAGTTCTACGCTCGGCGATGGAATATGACTTTTGGGACGAGGAAAAATTAGCCGACGAAATCGTAGCGATTTCAAAGAGTTCGGGGCTACGGAATACTTTGCGAGACGGTATTTCTAAGGAATATAAAAATATCTCTTGGGATGATGTTGCAGAAAAAATAATTTCGGTTTATAATGAAGTGAGAATACATAACCGTAACGGAGGTAAATAGGGTGCGGGCGATTTGTCTATATCTACATATGCATCAGCCATGGCGCTACGAGCGGTATAGTATTTTTGACGTTTCGCACGACCATAACTACTGGGACGAGATAGATTATTACGACAAACAGAATAATCAGCGGATTTTTGAGAAGGTCGCAGAGAAGTCTTATCGTCCGATGTTAGATTTATTAGAAGGTAATTTGAAAAAATACCCCGGATTTAAGGTTTCGCTTTCGATTACCGGAACTTGGATAGAACAAGCCGAACTTTATGCTCCGGAACTTTTGGAACAGATTAGGAGAATGGTAGAAACTGGTCAGGTGGAAATTTTATCCGAAACCTACTATCACTCGATGAGCTTTTTCTATAATCGTGAAGAGTTTGAGACGCAGGTAAGACAGCATTATCGCAAGATTTATGAAACTTTCGGTTATAAACCGCGCGTTTTCCGCAATACGGAGTTATCTTATAATAACGAGGTCGGGGAGTGGTGCGATAGGTTCGGCTTCCGCGGAGTGTTGGCAGAAGGCTGGGATAAAATTCTCGGCTGGAGAAGCCCGAATCACGTATATAAACCGGTTGGTGCGAAAAGAACGCGGTTACTGCTAAAAAATTATCGTCTGTCTGACGACCTAGCCTTTAGATTTTCTAATAAGGGCTGGAGTGAGTGGCCTCTGACCGTAGATAAGTACCAGGGCTGGCTAGATATGGACGCTTTACGTGGGCCGCTGATTAATTTGTTCATGGACTTTGAGACCTTTGGTGAGCACCAGTGGGCAGATACGGGAATTTTCGACTTTATGAACGTACTGATAGAGCGCTGGCTCGGGGAATACGACAATAAATTCGTAACTGTCAGCGAGGCTTGCGAGCTAGAAGAGCCAGTAGATGAGATTTCAATGCCAGATACGGTGACCTGGGCAGATACAGAGCGCGACCTTTCGGCGTGGATGAGTAATGAAATGCAGAGCGAGGCGATGAATTACTTATATAGTATGCGAGAAGAGATTGTGAAGTCTGGGAATGCGAGATTAATAGACGATTTTCGTAAATTGACTACCTCTGACCATGCTTACTATATGTGTACAAAATACTGGAATGACGGAGACGTACATGCCTACTTTTCGGCCTATGATTCGCCGTTTGATGCGTTTATGTATTATATGAACGTACTAAGAGATATGGAGTGGCGGCTAGGGCAAATTGCTACGCAGACAGGTTAGGGCGAATGGGTTAAGCGCTTTTGCTGGAGCCTGTACTAGGGCGAATGGGTTAAGCGCTTTTGCTGGAGCCTGTACTAGGGCGAATGGGTTAAGCGCTTTTGCTGGAGCCTGTACTAGGGTGGATGGGCGAAGTGTCTTTGTCGGCGGTCAGGCGTACGCTCTCTGTCTTTACAGAGAGCGTACCCTGACCCTGCGCCTAGCAAGGCGCAGACTCCGACAAAGACGCTTCGCCCATTCGCCCTAGCGCAGACTCCGACAAAGACACTTCGCCCATTCGCCCTAGCACAGGCTCCGACAAAGGCACTTCGCCCATTCGCCCTGGCCTGCCTGCGTGATAAAAAATAGCCCCGCCGAGCGGGGTTATTTTAGCGTTTCTTCTCTTTTACTTCGTTTCGACCGAGGTTCTTCTTAGTTTCGGTAAAGACAACGTGCTTTTTAAGAATCGGGTCATACTTACGAAGGGAGAGTTTATCAGGAGTATTCTGAGTGTTCTTTTTCGTGTAATAAGCACGAATACCAGACTCCTCAGATACGAGCCCAACTAACTTGCGTTTAGTATTACTTTTCTTAGACATATTACGTGTATTTTATCATAGATACGGTCTTTTTGCAAGGGTAATTTAATGAAAAAGGCAGCCCTGGGGCTGCCTAGACCTAGTTTATTATAGTTTCCTGAGTGGTCGGCTGTTACGCAGAAGCATTTGATTTGCGACCTCGTCCTCGAGGTTTTCAATCAATTTATCCTCAACCGCAAAGGCAAATACCGAGAAGAGTTGCCACGGGTTGAGCAGTTCGTATGTCATGGCGTCTTCAATGATAGCACTAATGACATCTGTGCAAGGCACGAGCCCCTCCGGCATCTGGTTTGCGACGTAATAGATTAAATCTATAACGTCGTCAACTGAGGCGTTTCTGAGTAGGTCGATGATTTTCCGATACCTTTCCTGGTCGGATTTATCCCGGTCGTCTCCAGAGATACCTTTCTTTGCGTCCTCGATGAGGAGGCCCCGAAGGACGTGCGGGACGGCCTCTTTTCCGCATATCGGATAATCTGCTTTCATAATGAAAGACAGATAATCGAGCAGTGCAGATACGTTACTGTAACGCAGGGTCAGTTGTGTATAATACGCAGCTTTCGCGTCGTCAATGCGGCCGAGCGGTAGGACTGCAGAGGCCCGGAGTTTATGGATGAGTGCCATAATTCCCTCGCCGGTTTTCATATCGGCTTTTTCGCAATACTTTTCGAAAAAGCTGCGCTCTGCACCTAACGGATCGTTCTCTGCTGAACGCATATTGATTTCCTTTAATCTTCTCTGAAGTTCATTCATGTTCTACCCCCTTCTATTGTAAAATTGCAACTAGGTTCTTCCTGTATTATAGCATTATATCTTTATTTAGTCAAGGGTAGTCAAAAAAAGTTTTTTATGCTATATTATTATGTATAAGCCGTGATAGCTCAGTTGGTAGAGCAGCCGCCTTGTAAGCGGCAGGTCGTCGGTTCAAGTCCGACTCGCGGCTCCACGAAAGAAATGCAGCAAAAAATGCTTGCATTTTTTGCTGTATTTCCGAGTGGTGCAAGAGTACGAAGTACTCGCGGCTCCAGAAATTAAAAATAGCCCTCCGGGCTAATTTTAATTGGTGCTGGCTCTTGGACTCGAACCAAGGAACCCCGAAGGGAGCAGATTTACAGTCTGCCGCAATTGCCACTATGCGAAGCCAGCATAAACTTATTATTATTATAGCAAATTTAGTAGGACTTCGCAAGGGGCTATTTCACACAAAAAACGGGGAGTAATTATTCCCCGTTTTAGTCTTTACTACATACGGATTTCAGCATCTACACCGGCTGGGAGCGAGAGATTCTGTAAAGAATCGATCGTCTTAGGGGTAGCAGAGGAGATGTCAATAAGGCGTTTATGAACCTTCATCTCGAAGGCTTCGCCGCCGGTCTTATAGACATGCGGAGACTTTACGACAGTGAAAGTACTACGTTTTGTAGGCAGAGGGACTGGACCGCTAACGTTAGCGCCAGTACGGATAGCGGTATCGACAATCTGTTTTGCGCTTTGATCGATAACGCGGTGATCGTAGGCCTTTAGGCGAATACGAATTTTTAGACCTTCATTTTTTTGAGCTTTGACTTCTGCCATGATGTATTATGTTGACCTTTCTTGCCTGATAACCTCGAAGAATGGAGTTGTTCAGGCTTAATTTTGATAATTTTATGTTTTTTAGTATACACTATTTTAGAGACTTTTGCAAGGGGTTCATCTAAAAATACCCGCCAGAGGCGGGTATTTTTTTACCGAGGGGAGTTATTACTTGATAATCTTAGTAATAACACCAGAGCCAACGGTCTTACCACCTTCGCGGATAGCGAAGCGGTCGTTATTGTTCATCGCGACAGGGGCGAGAAGTTTAACGTT
>JAFRFM010000038.1 GCA_017434345.1 Candidatus Saccharimonadota bacterium | reverse complement strand
GAAGAGAGTAAGGCTAATGTTCAGCTTTATAGTGATAATGAAACTGCGGCGCAGAAGTTTGTTATCCGTAGTGTAGAGTATGGCGTTTATGAAGTCGAGAATTTGCGCTCTCAGAAGTTACTTGATGCCGAATGGGGCGGCACAACTAGTCAGACTAATGTTTGGCAGTACGAAGATAATGATACTTGTTCCCAGCGTTGGACAATGGTTAGAGATAGCGAAGGTTTTTACTCCTTTACATCGCGCTGTAATCCTAACTTAAATATTGATGTAGCTTGGGGTGAGGATAGAGACGGTGCGAATATTTGGCTGTACGAAGCTAACGACACGGCTTCCCAGAAGTTTAAGTTAGACCTTGTCGAAGAAATCTCCGATAGTCAAGTAATTGCAGACGGTGTTTATAATATCCAGACTTCTCTAGACAATAGCAAAACTCTTGACGTAGCTTGGGGTTCGGTTGATAGCGGTGCGAATATTTGGATTTATGATGTGAATGATACTCCGGCTCAATCGTTCAAGGTTAGTTATGTTGGCGACGGTTTCTATCAAGTTGTAAATATGAACTCGGATAAGGTGTTAGATCTTTCTGGTGGCGATAGCTATAACGGCGCAAACGTGTGGCAATATGATCAGAATGGAACTATTGCGCAAGAGTGGTTTATAAAACAGTCGGTAGATGGCCACTACTACGTATTTACACGTTGCAACATGAAAGCTATGGATGTGAGTGGCGGTAGCTCTGAACCGATGACTAATGTACAAGTTTGGGAAAATAATGAAACCTTAGCACAGAAGTTTGACTTCGTGCCAGTTGAATAGTAGTCAGCACCAAGGGTATAGGACTAAGTAAATTATATACTCTCGCCGGCGGTCAGGCGCATCACCCCTGTCTTCACAGGAGTGATACCCTGACCCTGCGCCTGTGCTAAGGCGCAGATTCCGGCAAGGGTATATAATTTACTTAACCCTATACCTCTGGCGCGGTGTTTTATTTAGTATTACGAGGGTTAGGGTCTTAGAGCGAAGGTAGACTCGAGGGCAAGGTGGTCGGAGATGATTTCGGGGCGGATCTTAAAGTCGGAAACGGATATTTTATCATTGACTAAGATATGGTCGCAGGCAACTTTGCCATTATATTTGATACCGGATAAAGTGTTATCTATATGATTTTCATAAGTAAGATCGGTTAGAAAGTCGAACGAGCGCATGGCAGGAGAATCGTGGATGACATTAAGGTCGCCACACATGACGAGCGGGCCTTTTACTTTCTTAACGATGCTCGCGGCTTTTTTGAATGCTTTGACCGTGCCTTTATCGCCGATGGGGCTAGGACGCCAAAAACCGTGATGATTAACGACTGTAAGCCCGTTTTCTAGTTTGGCAATCTGAATATTTAAGTTGTTCCCTACGGTGTTCGTTAAAACCATATTGTCTATGAATTTGCCATTGACGAATTCTGAAGTAGTTTCCGTAAAAGGGATACGGCTAAGGATAAGGTTACCAAGTTCAAAGTTGCCATCGGCAAGCTTACTGCGCCAGTTTGGTGAAAAGAACATATACGGCATGCCGCTAGCTTTAACCAATCGAGAGGTATCAACGCAGAGGCGACTAAGATGCTCTTTACAGGTGTCGGAATGCATGACTTCTTGCATGCAGATAATATCGAAACTATTGTCCTGCAAAAAACGCTCCAAGTTGCCTTCGACTTTACCCATCCAGACGTTTAGCTGCAGTATCTTCATGATGACATTATAACACGGCGCTACAGCCACTCGCAATACCATTGGCGGTTTAGTCGTAGTGTCGTGTTATAATATTGTTATGATATATCGCGTAAAGGTTAAGCCGGGGACGAGCCAGGAGAAGGTAGTAGAGAACGGTGAGGGGGAGTTAGTGGTGTATTTGCGTGCGAAGGCGCATGATGGCGAGGCGAATAAGGCGCTCATAAAAGTGTTATCTAAACATTTTAAGGTGGCGAAGACTAGAATTACAATACGGCGCGGAGAAAAGGGGCGAGATAAGATTATTGAGGTGATTTAGAGTTTTTATAGAAATTATCGCGGAATTCCAAGAAACGATCTTCGGCGATGGCCTGTCTCATGTCTTCGCAAAGACGGATGAGGAAGCGAATATTATGAATAGATAGTAATGAGGCGCCGAAAGTTTCACCACAGCGCATGAGATGATGGATATAAGCCTTTGTATAATGTTGGCAGGCATAGCAGTCACAACCCCCTTCTAAAGGCGTAAAATCGTGCTTAAAACGGGCATTTTTTAGATTGATACGGTTTTCTTTCGGCGTGCCATCGGGTGCGATGCGGAGACCTGGAACTAGAGCGTTGCCATGGCGGGCGAGACGGGTAGGGGAGACACAGTCGAAGATGTCGACACCGCGGAATACGCTTTCTACGAGGTCAACTGGCTCGCCAACACCCATGAGGTAACGGAGTTTATCTTCTGGGAGATACGGAGTAGAGAAATCGATAGCCTTGTACATATCATCTTTACATTCGTCGTCATTAGCGACACCGCCGATAGAATAGCCGTCGAAATTTAATGCAACGGTGTGTTCGGCAGACCAGCGGCGCAAATCTTCGTATGGGCCGCCTTGAACGATGCCGAAAAGGCTTTGATTGGGATTATTATGGACTTTTTTGCCACGTTCTGCCCAGCGCAAGGTGCGTTCGATGCTATTTTTTAGGTAATTATAATCGGCAGTAGCGGGTGGGCATTCGTCAAAGCTCATGGCGATATCAGAGTCGAGCGTATTTTGAATTTCGATGGATTTTTCGGGGGTGAGAAAGAGCTTAGAACCGTCTAATTCGCTTTTAAAATGAACACCTTCCTCGGTAATATCTTTCTTCTTATTATGGGCAAGGGAGAAAACTTGATAGCCACCGGAGTCGGTGAGGATGGGGCCGTCCCAGTTCATGAACTTATGTAAGCCACCAGCTTCTTTGACTACTTCCGGAGTAGGGCGAAGCCAGAGGTGGTAGGTATTAGCAAGGATGATGCCGGGATGGCAGGCTTTAACTTGTTCCGGGCTAAGAGTTTTTACGGTAGCCTGTGTACCGACTGGCATAAACATTGGGGTATCGTAAGCTTTATCGCCGAAATGAACTTTGCCGAGGCGGGCCTTAGAATTCTTATCAGTTTTAATTAGTTTGTATTCTACTTTCATGGTTCCCTTTCTAGATAATTAGCATCGCGTCTCCGAAGGAGAAGAAGCGGTAGCGTTCTTTAATAGCGTGATAATAGGCATTCAATATTAAATCGCGACCGACGAGGGAGCAGTTGGTTTGGTCGGCGAAGGCGGAGACGAGCATGAGAAGAGTGGACTTCGGGAGGTGGAAATTAGTGATAATACTATCTACGGCGAGGAATTTATAACCTGGGTAGATGAAGATGGAAGTTTCGCCGTGGCAAGCGTGGAAGAGCTCTTGATTTTTTTGTTCGGAAGACAAGTTGGCGATAGTTTCGAGAGTGCGAACGGAGGTGGTACCGACGGCAAAGATACGGCCGCCAGATTTTTTGACTTGATTCAATGTCTTAGCTGCTTCTTCGGACATTTCGTAGGTTTCGGTGTGCATTTGGTGATTTTTAATATCGGAAACTTGGACTGGGCGAAAAGTGCCGAGGCCGACATGTAATGTAATTTTGACGATTTTAATGCCCTTTTGCTTGATTTTTTCTAGTAATTCTTCTGTAAAATGTAGTCCGGCAGTAGGAGCGGCGGCGGAGCCGAGATTTTTAGCATAGACGGTTTGATAGCGGGACTGGTTGTCGAGCTGCTCGTGGATATATGGCGGGAGAGGCATAGTACCGAGCTTTTCGATGCTTTCTAAGAAGATGCCAGAATAGGAAAATTTTACATGCGTAATTCCCTCTTCGTGAATCGAGACTATTTCGGCGGTAAAGTTCTCAATGTCGAAGGTGATTTTTGTGCCGGGATGGAGACGTTTTTGCGGACGAGCGAGACATTCCCAGGTGTCATCGCCGAGATCTTTTAAAAGTAAAAGTTCCACTGTCCCGCCAGTCTCGGTTTTTGTACCGAAAATGCGGGCGGGGAGGACCTTAGTTTCGTTTAAGACGAGCGCATTGCCGGGGTTTAGATAATTTATGATATCAGAAAAGTGGTGGTCGGTAAAATCATATTTTTCGCGGTTGACAACGAGCAAACGCGAAGACGAGCGATTTTCTAATGGGGTTTGAGCGATTAGCTCTTCTGGTAAATTATAATCAAAATCATCAGTTTTCACGTGATAATTATATCATATTTTAGAACTTTACGTGAGCTTCCAGCCAGTCTTTTAAATCTGGGCCGTTGTTGTAATATTTAGTATCTTCGTCAGAATCGGCGCGAAGATAAGAAACAACGCGACCTTTTTTAATGATGACGATGGATGGGAAATACTTAATGTAATCTTTCAAGTTTGTTTCGCGAGCATCTTGCCACATAATACGATAATATTTAAAGTTTAACTCTAGATTTTCTAGCATCCTGCGCATTTTTTCGGTAGTGGTGCAACCCGGATTGTCTACCATAAGTACGAAGGATTTTCTATCGGTAATGAGCTTCTCGTATTCGGATTTATCAATATCTACAGCTTCAACTTCATCGCTATAATACTCTTGGTCTAATTCGACTGGGTGTTGCTTTTGGCTAAAGATGAAGACTATGGCGATGGTTATCGCAGAAATGAGTACGAAAAATGAAATGATAATCATACGTCTTTTCATGTTCATTTTTCAGTAAGCTCCTTAAAATCTATATTATGGTAAGGTATTTTCCAGAAGGCGTAGATAGTCTTACCGTTTTCATCGACTTCCTTAATGTTAATATTGTTTTTCCCGTGATAGTACCAGTAGCCACCAACGACGTAAATCTTATTAGTATCCCAACCTTGTTTCACTAGGAGATTTTTCGTCATGCCGGCATGGCCACCGCCACCACACATCAGGAAGATATACTTATCTTTCGGGAAGAGGTCATTTAGGATGCGTTCTGATTCTTCGTAATTAGCGACGTAGGAACCGTCATTTAATTTAGTAAAGAGGGTTTCGCCAGTATAGCCAGTGCCGACTTCTTCCGGGAGATTATCGACTGTGGCGAGATAAGGATAAGGAATATCTTGGAAACCATTAATGAAGCCGGAGAGATAATGGTCACCACCGATAGACTCATAGTCGGCAGGGTCGTCGAGCATGCGCATGTCGTAATAGACGCTGTCACTACGGCCGAGATAATTATCAATGTTACTTTCATTGATATTTTTATCGATGCCGAGTTCGCCACGTTGTCCATCGGAAAGCTCCGGGAGCGGAAGGTGAGAAGAATTGACAATGAAGAGAAAACTAGTACATAATACGATGATAATAGCTAAGATTGGAATAACAATATAAAGCGGCTTAACTTGTTTCATACATTAATTATAATGCTAGTGGCTTTAAAAATCTAGTATTTTTATAGATTATGTGCTATAATTATCGTAATCGGGGCGTAGCACAGTTGGTAGCGCACGCGGTTTGGGACCGTGAGGTCGCAGGTTCGAGTCCTGTCGCCCCGACCAGGAGTCAAGCTTTGTTTGACTTTTTTGATGAAGTGTGGTATAATAAGGTGATATAGGTTATTCTTTTTCGAATTCTAGCGAGAGGTAGTGTCCGTCTGAGGCTTCGTTTATGAGTCGGTAACCTGGGAGGGGGGATTTTTCTAGTTCGGAAGTCGATTTTGTAGTTTTACAGGTTTGAGCGTTTGAATCATTAGCGTCTACTTCCGCGGAGTTGCCATCAAGATCTACGATGTACCAGAAGCGATCATGTTCTTTTATAAAATCAGAGAGGTCTTTGATTATGTTGTATTGGTATTGTTTGACTGGCTGTTCGGAGCCGTAATAATAGGAAATCCATTCATCTGCGGTATAAATCGGATGTTCTTCGGTAGAGTAAGGGATGGCATCGTAGTAAGTCCAGATGTCTCCGACTAAGATTGGCTCGTTTTTCTGATCGGAGATTTGTTTTAGAAGAGAGAGGGTAGGTTTCATATAGCTTTTTGGGGTGCGGGTAGCAACGTTAACGATGCCGATAGTGCTAGAAATAACCATGAGTACGGAGAGGGATACGGAGGCGAATACTGGGCCTTTTGTGGAGCAGAAATGTAGGCAGAGAGGGATTGAGGTTCCGATAAGTAGCCAGATGGACGCGGCTGAGTATAATAGGTAGCGGTTATAAAACATTGGACTAAGAGGGGGTAGCGAGACCAAGATTAAGAGCGCTGGTGGGAGCAGAGAGAGGATAATGAGAAGCGAGAAGTGTTTTTTGTCCTTAATTTTGAGTTTTTTGTAGACTTGTATAATAATGAAAATGGCTAAAATGAGGACGCTGAGGAAGAGTGGTACGAGCCAGTTTGTAGCTTGCGAAGCTTGCGAGAAGAATAAGGCTTCGGTTAAGAAATCTGTCGGGGTGATGGTAGAGATAGATTCAATCCAGAAGTTACCCTGAACATGGGTGAATTGTTGAATGAAGAATGGTATCCAAGGGATGTAAAGTATGACCGACAATAGGTAGCTGGTGAAAATAGGTTTTTTGAAAATTTTACGATGTAGGATAAATTTAAGATAGAATAAATGAGTGAGCCAGGCGAAAACAGTGAAATAATGCGTCCACATACCGAGAGAGACAAGTATTGCGTATAGAATCCAGTAGCGTTTTTTATTGCTTTCTAGGGCGAGGTCGAGTAGGTAGGTAGCCGCAAGAATAATAGCGAGGACTAAGGTATACATACGCATTTCTTGGCCGTAGCGACTAAGCATCGGCGAGAAAGTAAGGAGAAGACTGCCAATAGTATCAGCCTTAGCGCCGAACCAGCGCTTAATAAGGTGAAATGCGAGAATGATAGAGATGGCGCCGAAGAAGACAGACATGAAACGCAGAGCAAAATCGGCGTTGCCGAAAACGAGCGACCAGAGTTTTAGCAGGAAGTAGAAGAGTGGGGGGTGGACATCCATCGCGGTGAGGTTCCAGATGTCGGAAAAGTTACCACGGATAAGATAGGCGGAATAGGATTCGTCGAACCAAACGGAGCCGTTAATATTAAGAAGACACAGGAATAAATATACGATAGCTAGAGCTAAAGGAAAAAACATACAAAAACGGTGTTTCATATAGCTATTTTAACAGTTTTTTGGTAAAATGTGAATATGGTATATCTGGGTGTGGCGCAGTTGGTAGCGCGCAGCGTTCGGGACGCTGAGGTCGTCGGTTCAAGTCCGATCACCCAGACCATTTTGTTTTTCCGATAGAATATGATAGAATAGCTACAGCTGATAGATTTAGATACTTGTTGATGGTGGGTCGGCAAAAATCGACCTCAGTGTTCTTTTGAGATAGGAGGGAGTCAGATGAATGAGAATGGAGTTTATGATGCAAGGCAGTTAGGTTATCCAAAAATGTTACTTTTAGGCTTACAGCATATGGTGGCGATGTTTGGCTCGACGGTATTAGTTCCGATTCTAGTGAATGGATACTTTCACGGAGAGGGGCTATCGGTGCAGGTTACGTTATTTTTTGCTGGAGTAGGTACGCTGCTCTTTCACAAGTGTGCAAAGTGGAAAGTGCCGGCGTTTCTCGGTTCGTCGTTCGCCTTTTTAGGTGGTTTTGCGGCGGTAGCAGAGTTGGACGTTGGTGGATACGCCCAGATGACTTACGGAGAAAAATTGCCGTATGCTTGTGGCGGTGGCGTAGTAGCAGGAGCGATGTATTTTATTCTGAGATGGTTGATTAAACTTCTTGGGACGAAGCGTGTATTACACTTTTTGCCGCCGGTCGTAACGGCACCGATTGTGGTTTGTATCGGTTTGGGGTTGGCGCCGTCAGCATTTGCAAACGCTTCAAAGAATTGGATTTTAGCAGCTGTACCGTTGATACTAATAATCGTGTTCAATACTTACGGAAAAGGTATTTGGAGAACAGCCTCGGTGTTATGGGGTGTGCTGATTGCTTATATTGTAGCGCTGATAGCGCATTTCTTAGGCTTTACTAATCCAGATGGGACGGTGATTATTGAGACGGCGTCGATTGCGCAGGCAGGCTTGTTCGGGATACCCGAATTTCAGCTTGCGAAGTTTGAAATGGTGGCGATTGTAGCAATGGCGCCAGCAGCGATTCCGGCAATGATGGAACATATCGGAGATATGTCTGCGATTTCGGAAACAGCGAAGCGCGATTTTATTAAGGACCCGGGGTTAGCGGAAACACTAAAAGGTGATGGACTAGCAACAATGCTATCTTGCTTGTTTGGTGGGCCGCCAAATACGACGTACGGTGAGAATACAAGCGTAATGGCATTTTCGCGAGTTTATGATCCGATTGTTATGCGAATAGCGGCGGTAATAGTAATTATTATCAGTTTTAACCCTAAGCTCGCTAATGCGATAGGTGCAGTTCCCTCGCCGATTGTCGGTGGAATGAGTATTATACTCTATGGAATGATTGCAGCGGTCGGTTTTCGAAATATCAAGGAGAATGCAGTAGATTTTACTAAGTCGCGTAATTTGATTATTGTGGCAGTAATTACGGTATTCGGTATGGGTATGACTGGTGGCATGAGAATCCCGGGGACGCCAATTACGCTGACGGCATTAGCAGTTGCATCATTACTCGGCATTATACTCAATATAGTTTTGCCGGATGATAACTACGAGTTTGATAATGATATCAAAAGCGATGTAAGCGCATTGACAATGAACCCGAGGGGAGATGACTAAAGTATCTGATTCTATCTATCAAAAAAGACCGCGAGTGCGGTCTTTTTTCAAGGTGCATTGTAGTGTGAGGAGTTAAAGCGTACCGCTCATACGATCGCCGGCATCGCCAAGTCCAGGGCGAATGTATCCATTTTCGTCTAATTCGCGGTCGAGATGGCCGATGTAGATATCGATATCGGGATGCACTACCTTTAGGGCCTCTAATCCTTCCGGTGCGGCTATAGTAGCGATAAACTTGATGTTCCTACCAAGTCCGCCGTTCTTTTTAATACAGTGTATAGCTTTAATCGAGGTGCTGCCGGTTGCGAGCATGTGCTCGGTAACGTAGATACGCCTTTCGGAAAGATGCAACGGCAACTTTGCCTTGGCGATATCAGCAACAAGGGTGATCTCGTCACGACTGGCGTCGATATATCCTTCCTTTGCTTCCGGCATAACTTCGAGTAAGCCACTCTGCAAGCCGAGACCGGCGCGTAAAATTGCGACAACGGCGGGTTTCTTGCCGATAATCTCCGGGGACATAGTAGTCTCCAAAGGGGTGGCCACCTCCACATCGTGAGTTTCCAAGTCTCTCGTTAATTCGTAGGCGAAAAGCTCGCCTAACTCCTTTGACAAGCGGCGAAATTCGACCTTTTTGTAGTTAACGTTGCGGAGTTGGGTGATTTTGTGCTGCATTAGGGGATGATTATTGATGATAACTGCCATAAGAACCCTCCTTCACTGTAAAAAACGATTGTCTATCCCACACTACAATATCCTTGCCATTATAACACAGAACGTGCTATAATGGAATAGTCAAGGAGGTCAGATGTCAAAAACTACTATTGAGGTAGATACGAAAACGTTTTTTAGGTTTTGGATGGTGATTGCGCTGATTTGCGTGGGCGGATTACTACTTTGGCAGGCGAGGACCGGATTGATTATTATAGGTGTTGCTGTTTTCCTAGCGGTAGCGCTAAGACCTTTAGCTCGTAAAATAAGTAAGAATAGTAACTCGACTTTAGCGTCTATTTTAGCAGTGGCGTTGATTGTATTTGTAATTGGAATGATTTTAGCGGTAGTAGGACCGGTAGTTATTACCGAAACTAGTGAATTTTTGGCAGAAGCTCCGGAAATGATAAAAAACGGGCTTCAGAACTTTAGTTGGGTTAATGACGCAATGACCAGAGTGGGCATTTCTGATTTTACTGAACAAGTAGTAGATATGGCAAAAGGAATTTCGTATGAATTCTTATCGGGATTTTCTGGGATATTAGTTGGTTCGGTAGGAGTGGTAGCGAGCGTAGCGACAGGGGTAATTTTAGTAATCATACTAACAATTATGTTCTTGTCTCAAGGGCCGCAGTTATTAGAAAAGTTTTGGAAGAGAGCAGTAGATTATAATAAGAAAACTGGCGTTGTTGCGGAAAGAATTACTATGAGAATTGCGGATGTAGTGTCTAAATACGTGGTCGGACAAGTCTTAGTAGGGATATTAGATGGGCTCGTAGTCGGCTGTTTAGTATTCTGTCTTTCTCTAGTATTCGGTTTTTCTCCGGGATTAGCTTTCCCTATGGGGCTAATTTCGTTTGTGCTATATTTAATACCGATGTTTGGGCCGATTATCGCGTGTATTTTAATATCCTTGTTAATGCTTTTCCAGAACCCTGGGGCGGGTGCGACTTTCTTAGCCTGCTATGTACTTTATTTACAGATAGAAAATAATGTAATCGCGCCAAAGGTACAGGGTAATTCTCTAAATTTGCCAAGTTTGCTGATACTGGTGGCCGTGACGATTGGGATTTATATGTTCGGGCTTATCGGAGCAATTATTTCGATTCCGATTGCTGGTATTATAAAAGTCCTAGTTGACGAATATCCGGAGATTAAGGCTGCGGCTAAGGGATAGGTTGGGCGTATAAACTAAACGCCTTAGTCGGCGGTCAGGCGTGCTCCCCCTGTCTTCACAGGGGTCGCACCCTGACCCTGCGCCTAGCGAGGCGCAGAGTCCGACTAAGGCGTTTAGTTTATACGCCTAACCCACCCCTTAGCGTGGTATTTATTTTAGGTATTGCCAGATTGGGCCGGTGGGAGTGTCGAGAATGGTGATGTTTTTCTTAGCAAGTTCGTCGCGGATTTGGTCGGCAGTAGCGAAATCTTTCTCCGCACGGGCTGCTGTACGTGCGACGATGGTGTCGCGAAGTTCGGTAGTATAATCAGGGGAGCTGAGGATTAGGTTTAGTCCGAAGAGTTCATCTATAAATTGCCAGTCGGAAAGGTTAATTTCGGTAGTATTATCGATTAGAGAAAATGCTATTGGTGAGTTTAGATTATTAGACACAGTATCGAGTATGACCTGCCTAAAGGCGAGATTTTTTTCATCGTTTTTTGGAGATTGATAGAGCTTTGCGATGCGATTACGCCAATGTAGGCGACGATTTTTTGCAGCGGAAAGGTCTTCAAAATTAAAATTGCGCTCACCTTGATAATGTCCTTGCAATACCCAGAGCTTGAAATCGAGAGGGTGATAACCTTTTTCTTCTAAATCAGAGAGGGCGAAAGTATTACCAAGGGACTTGGAGATTTTTTCGCCATCTATAGTGATAAAATTACAATGCGTCCAGAAGTTGGACATTTTTACGTCGTAGGCGGCTTCGGCTTCGGCGATTTCGTTGGTATGATGAACCGGGATGTGGTCGATGCCGCCGGTGTGAATATCGAGAGGTAGTCCTAGCTCGGTATGGGAAATAGTCGCACACTCTAAATGCCAGCCTGGGTAACCCGGACGGCCTAAATAATCCCAGCGCATGGCGTGGTTTTCCCCTTCGCGAATAAATTTCCAGACTGCGAAATCGGATGCATTGTGTTTTTCTGAACTAAAGTTGACACGTGCGCCGGCTTTGAGATTTTCTAGGTCGAGGCGGGCGAAGTCGGGGTATTTCTTAAATTTTGAGGTGTCGAAATAGATGCCATCAGAGGTTTCATAGGTGTAACCTTTTTCGGTAAGAAGGTCAACTAGTTCGATGTCTTGTTTTATGTAATCAGTAGCACGGCAAATTTTAGTAGGCTCGACTAGGTTTAGTGCGTGAAAGTCTTTTAGAAAAGCCTCAATATAATAATCGGCGATTTCCCAGACGGTTTTTCCCTCTTTCTTTGCACCTTTTTCGAGTTTGTCTTCGCCATCATCGGCGTCTGAGGTAAGATGTCCGACATCGGTGAGATTTAATATGCGATTTACCTTATAATTATGCAAATAAAGAGTACGGACTAATAAGTCCCAATAAATATACGAAGTAAGGTTACCAATGTGAGCAAAACTATAAACGGTAGGGCCGCAGGTATAGATTTTTACATTATTCGGGTCTTGCGGAGTGAATTTCTCGACTTTTTTAGTAAGTTGGTTATAGAGTTTCATCGTGTTCTTTCTTAATTTTATAGATCGCATCGATTAGTTCGTGGACGGCTTCGTCGTAATTTATATCATAAGTGCGAAATCCGGCTGCGTAAGGGTGTCCGCCACCACCGAAGTATTCGGCGAGTTCGTCGGCATAAGGAAAATGTTTAGTGCCGCGGATTTTACCGGTAACTTTGCCATCCGGGTAAGTTTTAACGCAGGCTGCGACTTCTATGCCTTCAACGAGACGTAATTCCTCGAGAATGAGGACGTTTGGGTTATAATCGTCGGAGTATTCTTTAATATCGGACCAAGGGATATGAACAGTAGCTAGGGTCCCGTCCATGAAAAATTCAGTGCGCTTTATCAAATCGGCTTTATAGTTAAAGATTTTTTGAGATTTTTTCATGAAGTCGCGGCGATTTTCTTCTACGTCGGAGATATTTACGCCGCAGTCGATTAGTTCGGCGACTACGCGCAAAGTATCAGAAGTAGTACTCATAGAAGTAAGGCCGAGGGTGTCGGAGAGAATGCCACACATAAGATATTCGGCGGCCTTTGCGTTGATTTTAATATCTTGCTCTATGGCGATTTTATAAATTAAATCACAACAGGCGGGAAGGATCTGAATTAAGCCTTTATGGGCGAAGGAGAGGTCGTCTTCGGTTTCGTGGTGGTCGAGGACGAAAACCTCGGAAGTGTTTAGGCGTTTTTTGATCGCGAGGTCGTCTAGGAGTTTAGATAGGAGGATATCAGCGGCGGTATCGACGATAATATATCCATCGGCGATAAAATCGAACTCTTTAGTAACGCGAGACCAATCCGGCATATAATGTAAATATTTAGGGATTTCTACCGGACAGTAGAGAGAAATATCTTTGTCTTCTAAAAGATAATCGAGGGCCAAAGCAGAACCTAGCGAGTCGCCATCGGGGTTTTCAGCCTGAATAATGCAGATGCGCTGCTTATTCTCTAGAAATTCCGTAAAAGTGTTATACATACTTTCATTATACCATAGGATAGACAAAAGAGTTAACTGAGGGGTAAAACTAATACGTTAGTCGGAGTCTGCGCCTCGCTAGGCGCAGGGTCAGGGTGCGACCCCTGTGAAGACAGGGGGAGCACGCCTGACCGCCGACTAACGTATTAGTTTTACTCCTTAGCTAGCCCCTTGTGTGGTATAATGGGAATATGGATATGGTTATTATAGTGATGTTAGGGGTGGTAATTGTGTTGTTGATTTTGGTGCTGTTTAAGAAGAATGGACAGGGCGGGCGAGATTTTGAGAAGATAAATGAACGGATGATTAGAATAGAGGGGGAAATTGACAAGCTGACACCGAAGATTTCGCAGGAGTTTAGAGAAAATCGTAAGGAACTGTCGGATAATTTCCAGATTATTCAGAAAACCGTAGATGTAAGAGTGAAAAGCTTGCAAGACGATAATGCGAAAAAGCTAGAAGAGATGCGGGAAACAGTAGATGAACAACTAAAGGCGTCGGTCGAAAAACGTTTTACTGAAAGTTTTAAGACGATTTCTGGACAATTGACG
>JAFRFM010000037.1 GCA_017434345.1 Candidatus Saccharimonadota bacterium | reverse complement strand
TTGCTATTCTGTTCATTTTCCACCCATTTCTTGTCTATTTTATCACAAATTAGCTATAATAATGATAATGGTTAAAGGAAATATGAAAAATGGCTTCAATGCAGTAGTTGCCATCGTGATTGGCGTTTTACTGTCATTGGTTCTTATCACTTTTTGCGTAATTATTCCCGGCATGCAGGACAAGCAGCGTCGGAACGATATGCGTATCGTACAGTCTGCGGTGCGAGAATACCTGCGGAGCCACAAAAACCAGCCGCCGGATGATTCTGGTAGCGAGCTGAGTGATGGTGAACTAAATGTTGGCGGAACGAAGCGTACGGCGAAAATCTTGAAAAATTCGACCGAATCGCACATCCTGGACGGCCTAACGAAGAGTGATTTGGCGAAAAGTGGCCTGACTAAGCATTATTACGTCGCAAATCCCGGTCTAGCAAGCGACGTCTCGACGGTAGCCTGGCGGATGAGTGATTCGCAAATGGGCCCAGCATCGTCTGAGAGTGTCTTTTTATATATTGGCGGACGCTGTTCCGACGATAAGCAAGATGATGAAAATCTTTTTCTCGTTTCAAATACCGGCCTAAAAACGGACATTATCAGTTTTCGTCTGTTGCATCGAGGCGGTTGGACTTGCGCAAATCTCTGATAATATCAAGCCGTGCGAGCTTTACTCCTGTTAATTTCAGATAGTATAATGCCATCATGGCTAAATTTAAGGTAGCATATGAAGAGAGTGGAGGTTCGAAGCCGCGCCCACATGAACGCGAAACGGCCGAACTTTTAGCACAGCATTTTCAGTGTAACCTTATCTTTATGCGTCGATCTTCTAGTAAAACGCCAGACCTATATGTATTAAAGACCAATATCCGCTGGGAGCTGAAGTCTCCGACTGGAGGTGGAAAACATACGGTGCAGAATAATTTGCGCGAAGCTAGCAAGCAGTCTGAGAATATAATTCTAGATTTAACTCGCTCTAAAATGACGGATATCCAAGGCATATCCAGGGCGAAAAAATTTATGTCGAATGAAAGATCGCGCATTAAACGTCTTAAAGTATTGAAGAAAGACGGAGCTATCATTGACATAAAATAGCAGTAAGCGTATAATGGAAGCATAGGAAGAAAAGTATAAGATACTGAATTGAATCAACTGCCTTTCTTCCCGTTAAGGAACTTCGAAAGAGGTTCTTTTTTGTTATATAGCCGCACTAATGTCAGGGAGTCGACTCCCGCTTGTTTCAACTAAGAAAATATGTTGTAATTTGAAAAAGCCAGCAGGGCAAAAACCTTGCTTGCTGTTCTTGTATCAGACCGGACGCGAAGATGATCGCGAAAATGCCGAATAAGAGATATAATATAGAAAGATAGACGTGACCGCTAATATTAGAGTAAAAACGAAGAATTAATGTGGTATCTGATAAGTGGAATGTAATCGAAGAAAACTATAATAAGGCTTTACGCTATTTAGTTCCTCCGAATGAATCTTCAGTGAAAATTGAGTCCGATAGTAGAGTCGCTGAATGGCGGGACGTCAACACTGGATCTTATTGGCAGAAAGACGAGCTTCATGGCCTGCAGTATTTGCTCCTTGCGTATAATGAAGCCGTTAAACAGGAAAAAAGAAGCACTTATTATTTGCCAGAATACTCATGCTAATGTATAGGGATTATCGTGGCGTTAGCGAATATGAGCAGTTGAAACTTTTCCTTGCTCCCGCAATAAGAGAATACGAATTAGCGGTAAAAGAAGACGGTAAACTACATATCGAGAAAGAGGTGGAATTTGTGCGTGGCGTACATGATTACGCTAAAAACGGCGTAGGCCATAGAAAGAATTCCCAGGAAGTATATGATGAAGCGCTCAAGCTGATTGACGGCTGGAATGATTCTTTTGCTGAAAAGTTCTGGTTTCATGACGCCTATATTGAAGACTTTCACATCGTAAAAAACGGACATGATAATGCGTCGGCAGATATGGTTCTGCGTCAAGAGGACAACAAATTTCTACTACACTTCGATAATGTAGTAGACCTCAAGTCGGATGTTGATCTCTGGCAAAATTATATTTTCGACATGCACTGCTACCGTCAGGGCGATTATCTATGCTTCGACGTTGAGCTATTCACCATTCTCTGCGACAAGGTATCAGTAAAAGAACTTGCCGAATAAACGACAACCCCCGAGAAATAGGGGGCTTTCTTCACTCCACTATGCCTCCATACTGACGTCTTTGCTTGGTGCTCCAAAAGCGACAACCTTTGAACACATTTATATTATATCATATTGGTTCTTAGAAAACCGAAATTGTGCTAATTTTAGACTGCCGAAAATTTCCGCCACCGATAGAGCTAAACAGATACGGGAGGCGTGCTATGTGTATTAAGTAATCTAAAGGCA
>JAFRFM010000005.1 GCA_017434345.1 Candidatus Saccharimonadota bacterium | reverse complement strand
TCTATGACCCACCCCTCCGACAAAACGCCCACCGTGTCTGCGGTGGGCGATTTTAATGTCTAAGTAGTCGGTAACTGCGCCCCCCATAGTACGGGCGGGGCCGGCGATAACCTTTACTGCGCCGTCAAGGTCGACAGCGTTGAGCTGGTCCATTTTCTCGTTAGCGATAGCTTCGAGGTCGGCACGGGAAATTTTCCCGACCTTATCGACGTTAGGCTTTCCGGAGCCCTTAGGTATGTTAATTTTTTCGCGAATTAAATCATCTACCGGGCGACCGAGACACTTCCAGTCGAAAGTGCGATCTTCGAAGACTCGGATATGAACAATGACGTCCTTACCCATGAATTCCTTAGTAGCTTCGTTAAATGGGTTAATGAAGTCCATCATATTCAGGCCCCATTGACCAAGAGTAGAACCAACCGGAGGTCCAGCCGTAGCCTTACCACCAGGGATACGTAGTTTTAGATTTCCGATAACTTTAGCTTCTGCCATATTATTCCTTTCGATTTAACGCCGAATTTTAGAAGCTTTCGGCGAATCGTGCGTAACTTTTTTATTATAGCTTATTTTTAGGGTTTTGTCTAGAGCTTTTTAACCTGAAGAGCATCAAGCTCGACTGGTGTTTCGCGGCCGAACATCGAGACCATAACTTTTAGCTTACCTTTTACGCTATCGACTTCGGAGATGGCACCGTCAAAACCTTTGAACGGACCATCGGTAATAGATACGACTTCGCCGATAGTGTAGTTGATAGAGAACTTTGGATCTTCGACGCCCATGCGCTTCTTAATTTTCTGAATCTCCTTTTCGGAGACAGGGGTAGGTTGAGTGCCGGTACCGATAAAGCCGGTTACACCAGGGGTGTTACGAACAATATACCAGGTTTCGTCCGAGAGCTTCATATCGACAAGCACGTAGCCTTGAAAAATCTTCTTATCGATAACTTTACGCTTACCGTTTCTAATTTCAATCTGTTTTTCCTTTGGGACGAGGGCGCCGAAAATTTTACCTTTCATCTCTGCGCCGTCAACACGCTGATTAATACTGTCGGCGACTTTATCCTCGTAACCAGAGTAGGTGCTGATTGCGTACCATGCTCTTGTGTCGTCATAACGGTTTACTGCCATTTTTTTACTCCTTATTTTCCTAAGATTAAATTAAATATAAAGGTGAAGAATATGTCGAGAAGCATAATAATTGCTACGAATAGAGCGGTATAGATAAATACTGCAAAAACGATTTTCCAGGTAGTTTTTCGGTTTGTCCAGCGGACTTGGCGAAGTTCGTGCCAGGAATCTCTCAGATAGCGACCAATAGCGCGGAAAGGCGCGGTAATAAACAGAATCGGTTTCGGAAGATGATACTGTTTTTTAGCCTTTTTGTTCTCGGTTTTTTTTACGGTCGTTTCCGGGGTTTTTTTGCCATTTTCGGGATTATTTTTTAACTTTTTTTCGTCTTTTTTAGACGATTTACTACTTTTAGCCTTTTTCTCAGGCTGTTTTTCGCCAGAACCGGCCTTTATTCTTGTGATATTTGCCATATTCTCCTTTCATGCTCTCATAAAAAAATTCTCTTACGAGATTGTCAAGTCTATTGTAGCATAGAAAGTTGTTTTTGGGAAGAGGGGTGTGATAATAGTCGGGACTTTATAATTTAGCGCGAGTGTGATATAATGGTGATGTAACGAATTTAGTATGTAACAACGCCTGAGGTAGAAGAAAGCCTCAACACAATAAATAGCACCATAAGGGTAGCTAGTGTTGACGCTCAGGCGTACAGACTAACTTGATACAACCCCTTGTGGTGCTATTTGTATTTTCAGAGGTGCTACAAGGAACTTACTGAAACTAAATCGAACTGGGCTTCTAAGCGAGTTTTGGCATTTAGTAGCAGGTAGGCGGAGGTGGAATACTTTTAGACATCGCAGTAATAGTCTGCTATGTTTGGAAGTTATTTTTATGCTCAAAAATGATTATGTTCTGATGATAGTTTTTGAGCATCAAATTATAGTCTTATAAGTTTAATCTCGAAGCTTATAAGGTTAGGGTCATAAAAATAATAAGAAAGTGAGGTAGAGAATGAATATAAAAAGTAGTAAAAGAGTGAAACGGCTTTCTAGTACTAAGCGAACTGTTCGTGCTAATAGGGAAAGTCTTTATGCTCGTATGTTCCAAAGAAAGACTACTAATACCTCACGT
>JAFRFM010000036.1 GCA_017434345.1 Candidatus Saccharimonadota bacterium | reverse complement strand
GTTCCATAGTTTTCAATAGCCCAAAAACCGAAAATGCTCACGCCGTAGATTATTGCGTCTCTGACACCTGTAAAGCCGCCGAAGCTGCCTATGAAGAAGCTACTAAAAAGGCTGAAGAAGCTCAAAATACCGCTAATTCTCTCGCTGGGGAAATAGAACGTTTGCAGGCCGATATAGAAATGATGGAGAAAAAAATCTCCGCTAATAAAATCATCTCCGAAGAATTGAAGGTTCAAATTCAAGAACAGACCGATAAACTTAACCAGCAACAGGCTAGTTTCGCCGAAATCGGCGCCGATGTCCACTTTGAAGAACAGGAATCCGAACTAATTAAAACCTTAAAATATAAAACTATCTCCGAGCGCGTCGAGAAAGAAACTCGCGACGCAACAATCAAGGCACAGATTAGTAATTCTGTAAATACTATCAACGAAACTAAGCGTTCCCTAGAAATGAAAAAGGCCCAGGTCGAAGCTCTTATCGCCGACCAGGAAATTCAGGCCTCCTCTATCGCCGCTAATAAGGCAAAACAGAGCGAACTAAAGACTAAATATGAATCTGATGCGGAAAAGTACACTCAAGACGCGAAAGAAGCCGACGCTATCAAGGCCGAGGAAATGAGTAAGGAAATCGCAAAATATAACAGCGTCGGCAAAGTCGTTGCTTCTGGGACAAACTCCTATCCTTACGCTGCTAGTTGCCCGCAACAAAACTGGCGCTATACTGGCGCCGTAGTCCTCGCCTATGGTGGCGCGCTCTGCGAATGTACTAGTTACGCCGGCTGGAAAACCTACGAATTCTACGGTGTCGCCGTCGGAGCCTGGGGGGATGCAAAATATTGGGGTGTTAGCGCCGCCGCGCGCGGTTATCGCGTAGATAGTAATGCCGAGGCACACACCGTTGGTTATCAGACTTCCGGTACCTGGGGACATGTCGTCTGGATTGAAGCAGTTAACGCGGACGGTACAGTCAATGTCTCCGAGTATAATAACTACTACAGTTCAGTTTCCGGCTCAAAGGCAGATTACGGCTACCGTGTAAATGTACCTGCTAGTAGCTTTATGTATATCCATTTCCGCTAGGCATAGCCTTTTTCCGAAAAATATGTTAGAATAAAGTAATGAGTAAAACGAAACAGGAGTGGAAAGAACGTAAAGTCGGCCTCGGCGGTGCCATCGTTTGCGCTGCTATTACCTTAGTCGCCGGAATTGGGATCGGCATCGGCTGGAATACGCTTAAAGATTCTTTTCTACCCTATCTTGGTTTCGGAAATAATAACTCATCATCTATCGACTGGTCGCCGCTTAACGAAGTTTACTCTAGTCTAGTCAGTAATTATGATGGGGAAATCAATAAAACCGATCTCATAGAAGGCGCAAAAGCCGGCATGGTTGACGCTTTAAACGATAAATATAGTGTCTATATGACCGCAGATGAGGCTAGTGATTTTAATAAATCTCTACATGGCGAAGTCGGCGCCGGTATCGGTATCGTTATCGCCGAACGGAACGATTATATCCGCGTCCTCCGTACTCTGCCGGACAATCCCGCTCGTAAAGCTGGCGTCCTAGCCGGAGACATTATCTATAAAATTAACGGGGAAGAGGTTTATAATTTAGATTCTGACATTATCGCATCTAAGCTACGCGGCGATGCCGGCACAAAAGTTACCCTTACCGTCGTCCGCGACGGCGAGGAAAAAAGTTTCGAAATGACCCGCGAGGAAATCAATAACGTTTCCGCCGATATAACCTATAAAGACGATACGGCAATAATTATGGTCACCCGTTTTGATAACGATACCGGCACTATTGTTCAAAAAGCCGCGAAGGAATTTAAGGACAAGGAAATTAATAAAGTCATTCTCGATCTTCGTAACAACGGTGGCGGCTATACTAATGCCGCAAAGGATCTAGTTTCACTCTGGATTGACGGCGAAACCGTCTTTACGCAAAAGTCTAAAGTCGCCCCAGATAGCACAATCTATGCCTCTCATAACAACAATATTCTAAAAGATATGAAAACTATCGTCCTAGTTAATGGCAATACCGCCTCGGCTTCAGAGATCGTTGCCGGTGCTCTCCAAGATTATGGAAAAGCAAAAATTGTCGGCACAAAGACCTACGGTAAAGGAGTAGTTCAAAGCTTAATTAATCTGAGCGGTAACTCCCTTTTGAAGGTTACCTCTGCGCATTGGTATACCCCACATGGTAACAGTATCGCCGGAACCGGCATTACACCAGATAAGGAAATCAACATTACCTACGACCAAATTAACTCCGGCGAGGATCCGCAACTCGATTATGCCCTCTCCCATTAAAATCTACACTACAAGGACTTGTGCTTTCTGCCATGCAGAGATGGACTGGCTTGAAAAGCTTGGCATAGATTACGAAGAGATTGATGCTGAAAGTCTAGATATTAAATCCGTACCATTAACAAAAATCGGCAGCTCCAAAATCATCGGTTTTGACCGTCCTGCCATTAAAAAAGCCCTAAAGAAGGAAGGGATATTATGAAAAAGCCGCAATTACTCCTCATCCACGGCTTTCGCGGAAGCCATGAAGGTCTAATAGATATCGCTGTCTGGTTATTGGATAGCGGCTATGAGTGTTATTATCCAGATATACCGCCAGTCGGAAAGAATAAGACGCCCCGAACAGATTACCCTCCTGACTCTTACGCACAGTTTATCGCCGATTATATCAAGGATAACGACCTCGACCACCCAGTCCTCATCGGCCACTCTATGGGCTCAATTATCGCCGCCGCTACCGCCGAAAAATATCCGGATATCATAAATGAGAAGTTAATTCTCCTCGCCCCTATTTCTAACAAACCTCCGAGAGCTATCGCTAGTCTCCAGCCTCTCGTCACTGTTCTCCCAAATAAATTAGTAGGCTACCTTACCACGAAATTCCTCATTATTCCGAAAGACAAGAAACTTTTACGCGAAACTCTCGACCTTACCTATAAATGCTCCGAATATTACACCTCGAAACCCGATGTCCGTGCCTCGGCTAAGTTTTCTGCCGACTACTCCATCGCAGATTTTAACTTCGATAAAGACACTTTATTATTAGTCGGCGAAAAAGATCGTTTAATTGCGAAAAAAGTAACCGAAAACCTAGCTAAAAATCGAAACTTCCACGTCAAATTCATGAAAAATACCGGACATCTCTTAAACTACGAAAATCCTAAAGGGGTGGCCGAGGAAATCGAAAAATTCCTCTCCCCTGTGATATAATATAAATATATGAAAATCGTAATTGCGTCTGATATTTATTACCCTATGACTAATGGTGTGGCGGTCTTTGCACATAACCTCGCTATCGGTTTAGCGAAGCGCGGACACGATGTCTTAGTATTAAGCCCTAGCTTTAATGGACGTAAACACACTCATAAAGATCCGGAAACTGGAGTTACTACCGTTTATCTTACCTCTATGCGTTTTCCTTTCTACCCTGATCAAATTAAAGAAGTAGCCGATCCTAAAAAAGTCCTCGGCATGCAACTTCCGAGACTCGCCTATAAAAATGGTATTTGGTGGGCCGCTCCTAACCCATATCCGGAAATAAAAGAAGCCCTTAATAAGTTCCAACCCGATGTTATCCACCTACAAACCGCCGAATCTATCGCTATCGCAATTCGTGCCTATATAAGAAGACATAAAGTCCCTCTAGTATCTACCGGACACGCTTTTCCTGATAATGTTACCGGCCAATTTAAGTTCCTAAAACCCGTTAAACGCCCTATAGATGCGCTCGTGCGTTCGTATATGAATAGTTTCCTGAAAAATAGTGAATACGCTACTATGCCTACGGAAATGGCTATCGAGGCCCTTATTCCTAAAAAGTTCAAAGTACCAGTAGAAGCTCTTTCTAACGGGATAGACTTATCACATTTTTCTCCAGGAAAGCCTAAGGCAGAAATCCTAAAAAAATACCATATCGACATGTCTCGCCCGCGCGTATTATATGTCGGTCGCGTTGATCCCGAAAAGAGCATCGGTATCGTGTTAGAAGCTTTCCGTAAAGTTTTAAAGAAAATACCTAATGCCGAATTTTTAATTGTTGGTGATGGGACCGATAAGTCTAACCTAGAGCATAGTTCCGAAGACATTAGAGAGAACGTCTACTTTCTCGGTAGAGTTATGCCACCAGATTTACAAGAAGTTTATAAAACTGGCACCCTCTTCGCTACGGCAAGTGAGACAGAGACACAAGGCATCGTTCTCATCGAAGCCGCCGCGACCGGCCTACCGCTTATCGCCGTAGACGCCGGCGCAGTAAAAGAGCTCTGCGTAAATGGCAAAAACGGCATCCTCTGCCAGCCCCGTGATATTAACGGCATCGCTAAAGCTATGCTAAAAATTTTAAATTCAAAAGAAACCCAGAAAAAATATAGCGAAGCTAGCCTAGAAATTGCTAAGAAACACGATTTAACGACTACCTTAAAACGCTTCGAGGAAATCTATAAAATCGCTATCGAGAAGGAGCGAAATGAGTGATTTTGTAACCGTAAATCGTAGAGCTAAGTTCGACTATTATCTTAGCGACGAACTTACCGTAGGCATGAGCCTTACCGGTCTAGAGGTTCGCTCTATCCGCGACCGCCACGTCCAGCTTAAAGGCTCCTTTGTGACAATAAAAGATCACGAATTATGGCTTAATAATCTCACTCTCGGCTCGGAAACCGCTAGAAATATCCGCCTACTCGCCACTAAAAAACAAATTGCCGTTTTCGAACGCGAAAAAGTAGCCGGAAATACTATCGTCCCGGTTAGATTGCTCGGTGGCGGAAGACACATTAAACTCGTTATCGCCGTAGGTAAGGGTAAAAAGAGCTATGACAAGAGACAAACTATTAAACATCGCGATCTAGATAGAGAAGGGAAAAGAGGCCTAAGATGAAAATATTTTCCTGGAACGTAAACGGTATTCGCGCTAGTCTAAATAAAGGCGCTCTACAAAAACTAATCGAAGATTTTTCGCCAGACACTCTCTGTTTACAAGAGATAAAAGCTAGAAAAGAACAAACTGCTATAGATTTCCCCGATTATCAAGAAATCTGGAACCCAGCTAAACGCCCCGGCTATTCTGGTACCGCTATTTTTACGAAAACCGCTCCGCTTTCCGTAATCAACGGTTTAACGGACGATCTACAAAGTAGCTTTAACTGGGAGGAAGACCTCTACGGAACTCCGTTAGACGAAGGCCGAATCCTTACCGTAGAATACCAGAAATTCTATCTCGTTACCGTCTATACTCCGAACAGTAAAAGAGATTTGTCTCGCCTGAAGCTCCGCGAAAAGTTATGGGATCCCGCCTTTTTGCAGTTTCTTAAAGAGTTGGAACAGCATAAACCCGTTATAGTCTGCGGAGATTTTAACGCTGCCCATACCGAAATCGATCTCGCTAGACCAGAGGATAATGAGTATAACGCCGGTTATACAAAGGAAGAACGCCAGGGAATTGCTAATCTTATTTCCGCCGGCTTCATCGATACTTTCCGCACCCTAAACCCCGATGAAAAACGTTATACTTGGTGGACATGGCGTGCAAATGCTCGCGCTAGAAATATTGGCTGGCGCATTGACTACTTTTTTATCAGTAAAAGTCTACTTCCACACCTAAAATCCGCCGAAATCTACGACGATTTTATGGGCTCAGACCATTGTCCTATTTCTATAGACATAGGGGAAAACTTCTAATGCTGCCTAACTACTATCAAAAACAAGAAAAGCCACTTTTTAAGGATTTAGAGTGGAACTTTCCCGAGCGTAAGTCGAATTCTATCTCCGTCATAGGTGGCAACGCACAAAATTTCTCGACCGTAATTAAAACCGCAGAATACTTAACAAGTACTTTTCCTATCCAAACCGTCAAGACCGTTCTTCCCGAATCGCTTCGCAAAAAAGTACCCTTCCCCCTAGATTTCGCCCCTAGTACCAATTCCGGCTCATTCGATAAAACTTCCATGTTGGACACTCTATTCTCTGCTACTGACTATAATTTAATTATCGGCGACCTATCAAAAAACTCAATTACCTCTACGGCCATCGAACACGCCATCAACTCTTCATCCACCCCGGCCGTCATCGCCCGAGATTCCGTGGATGTTATCGCCTCAGCCATATCAGATCTCATAGAACACCCTAATCTCACCATCATCGCATCAATGCCTCAACTACAGAAACTCTTTCGAACCTTATATTATCCAAAAATGCTCCTTCTCTCCCAACCCCTGCTCCCAGTCATCGAAACTCTCCATAAATTTTCCCTTAGCTACCCAGCTACCATCCTTACCCTCCATCAAGACCAGATTATCGTCGCGTCCTCTGGAAAAATTACTTCTACACCTCTAGAAAAGACGTCCTACTCACCGATTACTGTATGGTCTGGCACGCTTGCCGCCAATGTGACCGCTTATAACCTCTGGAACCCTAATCGCCCGCTAGAAGCAACCACCGCCGCTATTTTGAAATAAGGCCCTTATATATTTCTAATAATCGCTTAATCTGCGTCGATTGAAAGACCTCTCGCCTACATTCTAACATCACCGTACTCATCTCCTCAATCTTCTCTGGTTTTATCCTGTCTAAGGCCCAAGCCATTTCTCTCGGCGATGGCCCAGATCTCACCGCTCCAAACCTCGGTACTACTTCTTTCATATCTGGATCTACGAAGAATACCGGGAGACCTGTAGCCTCTGCTTCAAGTAGTGTCAAACCCTGCGTATCAAAGCCGTAAGATGCCATCACTCCCATATGCTCATCAACCATCTTTTCTAAAATCTTTTGATGTTTTACTCTGCCGTAGAACTTTACGTTTAATTTATGCCTTTTTACGAATTTTTCACCCTTTCTTAACGCATTTCCGTCCCCATACACGGAAAGTTCAACCGGCCTTTTCATTAACGAAATCGCTTCAAGAAAAGGCATCATTCTTTTTTCGTTTGATACTCTACTATTCCAAATTAGCTTTAGCGGCTCTTTTTCGGACATACTTCTTACTAAAGTTCCTTTTTTCTTCATCGCCATCTTATCAAATTCTTTCACCATTTCATCCGATACACCATTAGAAACCACCTCTATTGGTTTCTTTACACCATAGCGTTTCAACTTATCTTTAAAATGTTTTGATGGGGTCAATACTACATCCGCGGCATCTGCGTGATTTACCATTAACGTCCACATCTTAGCCCGTGCTATCGTTGGTGCTAGATAACTATCCCGCCCCAAAATAATCTCGTGTCTTATATATCTACTGTGCAAGAAGTTTAACATTGCCCCTACAATAGTTTTAAACGGATGTGGTACATTTACTGCTATTGCCATATCCTCCCGCCCATGCATTGTTTGTACGAGCGGAATTCGAAAACGCCTAGCTAGAATTACCCCAGCAATAGAACAACTTGCCTCATAATGAACATGCACAATATCGAAATCGGCAAACTTCGGAAAATTCTCAAGAACCCAAGCTTCTACGGTTTTCGGCCCTCTAGACAGCGGCGCACCACCAGGGCTTAAAAACTTCGGAAAAGATGGAACTTTTACCACTCCTTCGCCGGTCTTACTATACTCCCATCCCGGACAAAAAACGATTACCTCGTGTCCCATAGCTTCCAAGCTCGCTTTCTGAGCCTGAATCGAAGATGGAATTCCACCAGGAACCTCTAAGAACACATCGGTAAAAATCGCTATTTTCATAAAAATCTCGTTTAAGTGGTGGGCGGGAAGGGAATCGAACCCTTACTCCCTTACGGGAACCAGATTTTGAGTCTAGCGCGTCTACCAGTTCCGCCACTCGCCCATTACCACTATTTTACCATAAAAACCCTAAACTAGGAAGCACCAGTTAGAAACTTCCAAATTCGCTCGAAGAATGTCGGCTCGTTATCCGGCATTACCTCTGCCGACGACCCAGATGCCGTTTCGCCTTCATCTATCACGGTCTGTGTCTCCCCACTCGGCGCCGGATTAATCTGTTCTGCACGCACTAATAATCTATAAGTAGAAACCCCTAGCGGCCAACAGGTGATTAACGTCAACATCGGTTTATCCGTGCTTAAAACCAATGACTGTACATCTGAAGGGTCCACGGTGTCCTTACCAACCACTTTATAAGTATAGCGCACACCATTATAATCTATATATATTAAATCTCCATTTTCCAATCGCTCTAGACCAGAAAATATAAACTTATACTGATTATTACTATAAATATCACCCGCCGAATGCCCAGAAATCGCTAAATTTCCTATTTCTCCTGGCATCGCGCTCGCCCCAGGAATCGAAAACTGTGCTACTCCGTTATTCATAGCCGCCATTACCGTCGCCGTATCATTAGAAATTCCGAAATGTACTGGCACATCAATATTTAACTTCGGAATTAATAATCTAGCGTCATCAGAAATCGCTACCGACACCGTCGGGTCAACCTCCGAAATTTCTGCGCCATCATTTCCTCCAGGGGAAACATAAGCCATAATCGGCGCAAAAATCATCCGGTTATACTGTAAAAATAGTAATAGTAAAGTTACCCCTACCCCCGCAATTATCGGTATCCATTTACGCTTTATCTTATGCTTCTGCTCTTTTTTCGCAATCTTCTGTATTCTTGCCTTAAAACTATCCTCTACTTCTACCTTATCTGGAGAAATATTGCCGAGCGATGCACTACCTTCCTCGCGTTCCTGGTCTGCTAACTTTCTCTGGCGTTTTAATTTCTCTTTCTCAATATATTGGCTCGCCGCCTTAGCATAATACTCGCTATAGTATTTCTGATAATACTGTTGCCAAGCAGTATGGTATCTCTGCCAATCTTCATTATCAACTTCAGTTTTTACCGGGATTTTCTTATAACTAGCCATCACTTTTTTACGCGCAATATCTGCCGCAGTCTGTCTCTGTCGCTCTTCTGGTGTAGAATCATCTACCTTTATCTTCATCCCACCTTCATTATCCATAGCCTAATTATACCCTAAAGCTGATCTCTCTTCAAGCTCTTACCATCGTCAGAAACATAGTATAGCCACTTATTATTTTCCGTAATAACGCTATCATATCCGTCAGTTGCTGGTGATAATACCCTATAATTACTTCCGTCAAAGTCCCTCACCACTACATTGCCATCATTTACCGACCCTATCAAGAAGCCATCTAACCAATTATAGTGCTCATTTTCCAGAGAAAATTGACTTATTGTATTTAACTCCGCATTAAATATCGCCAAGTTTTTACCATTCTCTAATATTATAAACCGACCATTGCTCCAAATATACGCTTTCTCCGGGACGAACTCTAAAGTAGAATGAAATACTGTGTTCATATCGCCTAAATCTTTTTTCGGGAAGTTATTCCCACTATAGACATAAAACTCATTATCTTTCGCTAAACCGATATATTTATTACCTAAATACTCACTTACGGTTATCTTTGTATTTTTCTCGTCCATATTTCCAATTATTAAATTAACCTTTTCTCCCTCACGATAAATTCCTATCTCACCCTTGTCATTCTTATATACGATATCCATACCGTTATTTCCAAACTCCTCTACTCCGCTCGCTAATACACTAGACACTTCTTCCGAACCAATCGTTATTTTTCTTAAATTACCATTCTCTAGGCCAATCAGTCTCTCCGCCGAATCGCTCGCAAACTTTATCTCGCTAAAGTTCATACCTAATTTCTCCGTTAAGTTCACGCTAGCTTCTATCTTCTTCGTGTCTATCAATACAAAATCATGATAATTCTCATTCTGATATTCTACTAAAACCTTCTCTCCGCTATGATTCCATAGCATATTAGAAAATCCCGTTACCTCACCCCTAATTAACTTTCTTATATCTAACGCATTGATTACTACATTATCACTACCTATATTCATAATCTGCCAACCGCTATCTCCCTTCTTCTGATATAATAACGCATTTCTATTCGGAGAAGCGGACAAAAACTCTAATCCACCATCAAAATCCGCTACATTTTCTGTAATCCTGTCCTGTAAGAATAACCTCGGATAATCTAACTTATATAAAACACCAGATTTTATAGATATTTTTCCAGTCCAAAGTTCGTAGCCATCTTTTGTTAATATTACGTCATGTTCACCCTCTGTAAGCATCTTACTCATATTTGTACGATAAAACAATACATCACCATCAATCGTAACTTGTGCGCCGGTCGGAATCGAATCTACCTGCACTAAACCGGACTGTTCTAGACCCCAGTTAGACGAACTCAAATTCACCTTATATCCCATTGCAATAAAAAGCAATATCACCACCATTATAACTACCGCAATCACCATCAATGTCTCAGTCAAAATCAATCTAACTGTCTGTTTACGCTTTTTCTGTTCTTTATCCATGATATACCACTATTGTATCACAAAACACACGAAAAAACGCTTGATTTTTATCGCGCAAAAGGTTATTATAAGAATAACTGTAATAAAAGGTAAATATTTATGAGTAAAATTCAGATTGATTCCGAGGATACGAGCCATTCTAGCTCCGCTACTCATAGTGTACTACAGCATTCCTCAACTCTTTCCCGTAAATACGTCAAAAAACCTACCCCGAAAATCAAGAAAAAGACTAATACTGCCGTTAGCGATGTTATTAATAATATGAATAAGAGTACCGAGGACCGTAAGATTAAATCCGCACTAAAAACCGCAGACAAACTAACCGATATGCCTAAAATGCGTCCTAAGCATAAACCTCATCGTATCCTTCTAGCCATCGCTTGTTCTGCGGCAACTGTCGCCGCTATCGCCGCTTTCGTCTATGTAAATATGCCGGACATCTCCGTCAAGGTCGCCGCTATGCAATCTGGCATTGAGGCTACCTACCCTACCTACACCCCTAGAAATTTCACGCTCTCTGGTGTAACCTCCGAAAAAAGTGGCAAAGTTACTCTCTCTTTTAACAATAATAGTAGTGGAGACGCATTTTCTCTATCGGAAGAAAGCTCTACTTGGGACTCAAACGCCCTTCTAAATAATTACGTTAAAGACACCTACGACGATTATGCTACTTTGCGCGAACAGGGTATTACTATCTATATAGACAAAAACCATGCCACCTGGGTAAACGGCGGCATTCACTTCGAAATCACTAACAACTCTGGTCACTTCCTAACTAAAGAGCAAATCCGTAACCTCGTCGTATCCCTATAAACAATAATCGCAATATATGGTATAATAAGGAGCATGACAACAACACGTTTTGCTCCTAGCCCTACTGGCTATATTCATATTGGCAATGTCCGCAGTGCAATCTACCCATACCTGATTGCTAAACAGAAAAACGGCACATTTATTTTACGTATAGAAGATACAGACCGTGCCCGTTATGTCGACGGCGCAACTAACCTTATCCTCGAAACATTAACTTGGCTCGGTCTAGCTTGGAACGAGGGAATTATTGTCGGCGGAAAACACGGCCCTTATTATCAATCCGAAAGAAAAGAAATTTATCACAAATGGGCAAAAAAGCTCATCGAATCCGGTCGCGCCTATCTTGATACTACTTCTTCCGAACAAATTAACGGATATCGTAAAGCCGACAATGTCAAAAAAGTTCCTTATCTCTACCGTAATCATCGCCCTAAAGAAGCTGATTTATCGCCAGAAGAAATCTTAAAACTATGGCACGAAGGTATTCCGCTCCGTTTTAAATCTGAACCAAAAAATTACGAGTGGCACGACGAGGTCATGGGCGATTTAAAGACTGGCCCCGAGGTATTAGACGATATTATCTTGATAAAAGCCGACGGTCTCCCTACCTATAACTTCGCACATATCATCGACGATTATGAAATGAACGTTACCCATATCGTTCGCGGGGTAGAATACCTCTCTAGCATGCCAAATTACCTCGCTATCTATGAAGCATTAGAAATTAATCACCCTAAATTTGTCTCTTTACCACACGTCCTCGCTCCGCAGGGAAATAAAAAGCTCTCAAAGCGCGACGGCGCAAAGTCCGTTATCGACTATAAAGATGACGGTGTTCTCCCGGAGGCTATGCTTAATTATCTCGCCTGCCTCGGCTGGAACGACGGCACTGAACGAGAAATTTACTCAAAAGAGGAACTACTAAAATCTTTCTCTATCGACCGTATCCAAAATTCATCTGCCCGCTTCGACGAAACAAAACTTCTCTGGCAAAATGGACAGTGGCTCCGTAAAATCTTCGATGAACAGGGAGCAGGCGCACTCTACGACCGCACCATCTCTAGCGATTCTGCGAGCCTAAAAAGCCACGATTCCAATCCCGACCGCGATAATCTCGTTAATTTCTGGCCAGAATCCGCCAAAAACTACCCTGAAGAATACCAGAAATCCGTTCTCTCTATCATCTACGACCGTCTAAAAGTTCTAAGCGACCTTCGCGAGATGACTACCTACTTCTTTGAGGATCCGGAAATCAACGTCGATATGATTATTGACAATAGGTTCCTCAAGAAACTATCCGAGGACGAACTAGAAGATTTACTCAAGCAGACAGTAGAGAAACTCAGCGACTTGGAAAATTGGAATGAGGACACCTTGCAGTCCGCGCTTAACTCTCTCCTCGAAGAAACCGGAAAAAAGCCCGCGGAACTCTTTAGTCTTATTCGCATAGCCCTAAGCTACGCCCCGTTCTCTCCTGCGCTTAATCTTACTATGGCTGTATTAGGAAAAGAACGTTCACTAGCCCGTCTTAATCAAGCAATTACCGCCCTGAATAACTAAAAAGAGAGGTATCTCTACCCCCATACCCTTATTATATCACAAAAACATCAAAAAATCAACTATAGCGCGTTATTAGAAAATGCTGTATAATAAGGTTATGGCAAATAGGAAACAAAAAACCGTAGCAGATTTAAAAAATGATAACGAGGTCAATGATATTGATTTAGATTCTATTGATACCGACCTCCCTAAGGAAAAAACCGAATTGTCGGTTAATCCTAAGGACAAAAAACGTAAAAAACCGATGTCAAAGAAGAAGAAAATCATTATCATCATCGTTATTCTCATCTTGGCTATCGGTGGTAGTATAGCTATTTTCTTCCTACTTAATAAACCAGCAGAAGGTCCTTCCGCACCAGAGGAAAAAACAGCCGAAGCTAAACATTACTATAGTATCCTTACCGGTGAGGAAATCTCCGATAACTCACTTAATTCTAAACCTACTTATTGTATGCAAATGTCGAACGGTACCGACGGCGCACGCCCACAGGTTGGCTTAAACCGCGCCGGAGTAGTATTCGAGGCTATCGCCGAGGCTGGAATTACCCGCTTCGCCGCTGTTTTCCAGAATACCGATGACAGTGTTCTCGGTCCTATTCGCTCACTTCGCACTTATTACCTAGACTGGGACGTTCCGTTCGACTGTACGGTCGTTCATGCTGGAGGTTCCGACGAGGCTATCGCCGAAGTTAAAAACCACCGCGATTTAACAGAGTCCACGACTTACATGTGGCGCATTAAAAACGGTTATGTTGCTCCTAATAACCTCTTTACTTCCTCTGAGCTCCTAGCAAAGTTTAATGCCGACAAGGGTTATAATTCATCCGACGTAAAGGCCTTTGCCCGCCTACATCCGAACGAAGCCTCGGAGAAACAAAGCGCTAATCAGAAAGCCGCCGAACCTCTCACCGAAGAAGAAAAAGCCGCGGCGAAGGAAAGTGGAGAAAAAACTCGCGAGGTTAAGCCTCTCGTCGAGAATATTAGCGTAAACTTTGGCAGCACTCCGGCGTTTAACACCATCTATAAATACGACGCGAAAACTAACTCTTACCTCCGCTCGTATGCTAATGGCGCCGAACATATCACCTATACTTGCGATAAAAACTCTGGCAATTCCGCACCAAAGAGCGAATGTGGCGAACCATCTCAGGTAGCTCCAAAGGCCGTTGCAGTTATGATGATAGATCAATGGCTAGATTCCGACCGCTACCACCTCCGCGCGCAAACTATCGGTACCGGCACCTCTTATGTATTCCAAAATGGCGAAGTTATAAAGGGTACTTGGACTAAGGATGCTCGCGACAAACAAATCATCTTCAAAGATGAAGACGGTAAAGAAATCTCCTTTACCCCTGGTCAGCTCTGGATTGCCGCTCTACCAAACAGTACCGGTTCCGTTAAATACTAACTTGCTTTATAGATAAAATCGTGCTATTATAGTATTGACGTTCAGGTTGTACGCGTTCAGACTACATACACCCGTAAATACGCCATTCCATTTACGGGTGTTAACGTCATCCACGGCTCCTTCGTCTAGTGGTCCAGGACGTCTGGTTCTCATCCAGAAAATCGCGGGTTCGACTCCCGCAGGAGTCACCAAAAGACAAAAGAAGAACTCTTTAGAGTTCTTATTTTGGTAAGTTTCCTACAGCAAAAAGCTAAGCCTACCCCATCCCCATCACATACAAAAGATAGAACGCTATCCCATTTTTAACCATATGCAGTAATATCCCCGCATAAATCGTCCCCGTAACCTCTCTCAGGCCACACAAAACAATACTCATAGCGAATACATTCACACCTACGTTCCATTGTCCCTGAATTATACAGAATAAGACAGATGTAATGAAAATCGCCATAATCATACCCATCCTCGACCGCAATTTACCATATAACCACCCCATAAAAATCACTTCCTCGGCTATCGG
>JAFRFM010000004.1 GCA_017434345.1 Candidatus Saccharimonadota bacterium | reverse complement strand
GTGGCGGGAAGAAAACGAACTTACATTTCTCAAGCCCGCTTCGCTCGCTACGGCGCCCCCGCCGGGCACAGACGCTTGAGAAATGTAAGTTCGTTTTCTTCCCGCCACCGTGGTATAATGGGGATATGGAAAAGATTTTAGTTACTGGGGGGACCGGGTATATCGGTTCGCATACAGCCGTCGAGTTGATTCAGGCGGGTTATGAGGTGGAAATTCTAGATAACTTGTTTAATAGCAAAGAAGAAGCGATAGATAGGATTGAAAAAATAACAGGGGTGAGGCCGGTATTTTATAACGTAGATATGCTAGATTTTCCGGCGATGTTAGAGGTGTTTCAGAACGGAAATTATGACAAGGTGATACATTTTGCCGGCCTGAAGGCCGTTGGGGAGAGTGTGGAAATTCCGGTGAGATATTACGAAAATAACATCTCTGGGACGGTGAATATGCTGAAATGTATGGAAGCGACAGGGGTGAAACAGCTAGTATTCTCCTCTTCGGCAACGGTCTATGGCGACCCTGGGGTGGTAGCCTACACAGAGGAGTTGCCGACTGGGCAAGGTATTACAAACCCGTACGGACGGACGAAATATATGATAGAAGAGATTTTAAAGGATGTTTGCGTGGCCGATCCGGAATTTTCGGCAACGCTACTGCGCTATTTTAACCCGGTAGGAGCGCATCCATCTGGCCTGCTCGGCGAAGACCCTAATGGGCGGCCGAATAACCTGATGCCGATTGTGATGAAGGTGGCAACAGGGGAAATTCCAGAATTATCCGTTTATGGCGATGATTATCCGACCCCTGATGGGACTTGTGTACGCGATTATATACACGTGGTAGACCTTGCAAAGGGGCATCTCGCGGCGATTGCGAAGATGAAAAAGGGGGTACAGATTTATAACCTCGGTTCCGGAAAAGGGACGAGTGTATTAGAGATGATAAAGGCCTTTGATACGGCTAGTGGCAAGAAGTTGCCATATAAGATTGCCCCTAGGAGAGCTGGGGATTTACCAGAGTTTTATGCTGATCCAACAAAGGCGCTTCATGAGCTGGGTTGGAAAACTGAGCTTTCGGTAGATGATGCGATGCGCGATACTCTAAAATACCTAGGAAATATGGTATAATGCCCTTATGAACACAGTATCAAAGAAAAATTGGATTTTGCTAAAAGAGTTGGTAAAAACCGATTTTAAACTGCGTTATCAGGGGTCAGTATTGGGCTACCTCTGGGCGGTACTGAGACCGCTATTGATGTTCGCGATTTTATATGTAGTTTTTGCACAAGTTTTACGATTTGGTGACGGAATACCACATTATCCGGTATATCTACTCGTAGGGACGGTGATTTGGAACTTCTTTACAGAATGCACAGGACAGGGTATCCACGCGATAGAACAGAGAGGAGATTTAATTAGGAAAATCAGTTTTCCGAAGTATATCGTCGTAGTTTCGGCGACCTCTACGGCAGTGATAAACGTACTGATAAATATCTGTGTAGCGGTGATTTTTGCGCTGATAAACGGGGTGGCGCCGAGCCTTTCTTGGCTTCTAGTTCCGCTTTCGCTCGTAGAAATCTACATTTTAGCACTAGGTATTTCCCTGTTACTCGGGGCGATAAATGTGAAATTTAGAGACATTGGCTCGATTTGTGAGGTGATTACACAGGCGATGTTTTATGCGGTGCCGATTATTTATCCGATTTCGATGGTGACGGCAAGTTCGGTGACCGTAGCGAAGATTTTGTTACTAAATCCGGTCGCGCAGGTAATACAGGACATAAGGTATAATCTAGTCACAACAGAGGCGGAGACGAGCTGGGACTACCTGACTGGCCTCTGGAGAATTGTGCCGATTTTAATTGTAATCGTACTATTTGCGGTATCGGTCCTGTATTTCAAGCGAAAAGCGAAATATTTCGCGGAGGAGGTGTAGATGGTGGAATTTTTGAGAGATTTTTTGCGAGAAGGAGTTAGAAATGGGTAAATGGAGCGAAAAATACCTAAAAAGACTGAGTTCTGAGGCGCAGAAAGAGGCCCTAGAGCAAGAGAACGCGATAGAGGTCGATAAGGTATATAAGAGCTTTAAATTGCCGACAGAGCGTGCCTGGGGGCTAAAGCAGGCCATTTTAACCGAATTAAGGGCGTAAAGGGCTATAAACAGCAGGAAGTCCTACGCGGAGTTGATTTTAAGGTGAAAAAAGGCGAATTTTTAGGTATCGTAGGGAGAAATGGTAGCGGAAAATCGACATTATTGAAGATTTTGGCGGGGATATATGTGCCAAATAAGGGTTCAGTCAGGGTGAGCGGTAGTCTAGTACCGTTTATCGAGCTGGGTGTAGGGTTTAATCCGGAATTAACAGGTAGGGAGAACATCTACCTAAACGGCGCTCTGCTCGGATTCTCGAATAGTGAAATCGACAAAATGTACGACGAAATCGTAAAATTTGCCGAATTAGAGGAGTTTATGGATCAGAAACTGAAGAATTATTCCTCTGGGATGCAGGTAAGGTTAGCGTTTTCAATCGCTGTACGGGCGAAGGGTGATATCCTCGTATTAGACGAGGTGCTAGCAGTGGGTGACGCAGCGTTTCAAGAGAAGTGTAACGAATACTTTAAATCTCTACACGGTAATCAGACGGTAATTCTCGTGACACACGATATGGAGAATGTGGAGAAGTTCTGCGATAGGGCGATTCTAATCGAGAACGGAAGAATCGTCGAGGAAGGTAACCCGGCGCGCGTGACGAAGGCCTATAAGGCGCTCTGGGACTAGGCTTGGCAAGGGGCGGTAAAAGGGTTTAAGCACAGAGCGTTTTACAGAGGTCGAGGGCGTTTTTGATGGCGACGTCCATGTCCCAGTAGCGATAGGCACCGAGGCGACCGCCGAGGACGAGGTTCGGGTATTTTTCTCCGGCTAGTTTGACGTAATCTTGATAGAGTTTCTCAGATTCATCGTTGTTAACAGGGTAGTAGGCTTCGCCACCCTTTTCAAAGTTGGCCGGATATTCACGGCAGAGGATGGAGGTTTTTTGCTCGATGACCTCTGGTTGGTGAATTTGGTAGTATTTATAATCGTGAGTGCGGGTGTATGGGACATCGGCGTCAGCTTCGTTAATAACGGCTTCGCCGAGGCTGTTTTCGCTACGCTCTTCCTCAAAGCGGAGAGAACGATACGGGAGAACACCGAGCTGATAGTCAAGGAGTTCGTCAATTTGACCGCAATAGATGATTGTTGTATTTTTTACAACATCTTTCTCGATATCTTTAAAGTTAGTGTTCAAACGGACATCGATAAGGTCGGAGGCGAGGAGGTTTTCGACTATCTTTGTATAGCCTTCTGTCGGGATACCCTGATGCTTCGCGGTAATAAAGTAGCGGTTATCGTGCGAAAAACGAACCGGGATACGGCTTAAGATTGCCGCGGAGAGGTTTTTCGGGTCGGTATTCCATTGTTTTGCGGTGTAATTTTTCAGAAATGCTTCGTAAAGTTTCCTACCGACAAGAGAGAGGCCTTTTTCTTCAAAATTCTTCGGATCTTTAATTCCCTCTTCTTCAACGGCCTTTTTAGCCTCCTCGGCGACGAACTTTTCCGCCTCTTCGGCATCCATATCTGTACCATAAAGCAGATTTATTGTATCTAGGTTTATCGGCATAGGATAAAGTTTGCCTTCGTGACGAGTATTGACGGTATGGGTGTATTCGTTAAAATCGGTGAATTTCGTAATATAATTCCAGACCTCGTCAGATTCGGTATGGAAAATGTGCGAACCGTATTGATGAACCTCGATACCGGTTTCCTTATCAGTGTAACTATAGATGTTTCCGGCGAGATGGTCGCGCTTTTCTACGACAAGGACGGATTCGCCCTTTTCTGCTAAATGTTCGGCAACGACTGCGCCGAAGATACCTGCGCCCACCACGATATAATTGTAATCTTTTACCTCTTTCATAGCCTAATTATAACATTTAAACGCGACAAGGAAAAGGCTAGGAGAGAAAAGAAGGAGTTTTAGGGAGAGCCAATACTTTAGCGGGAAGTAGCGTTTCTCAATTAGGCCGCGTTTCTTCGAAGCGAGGAACTCGGTACGCATGACCGGCACGAACTTTTTCACGGATTCGTTCGGGAGGCGGAGAAGATTCCAATGGTAGGCGCCGTATTTTGCGGCTTGGGCGACCTTCAGGAAGCGAGGGTCGAGATCTCGGCTCTCGAGGTAGTTTTCAACTTCGGCAAACTCGCTTGCGACGCAGAAGATTTTCTCCGGAGAATTAACAGAGGAGGATTCGTTGTCGGTACGGTAATGAAGGTGGGCAGTATTAGAAATGATAAGCTTCGGAGATGCCTCGGCGGAATCGTAATTATTTACGGCACAAGCGAGCGCCTTAAAATTAAAACTAGTATCCTGATACGAAGCGCCGGGAGTGGGGAGGAAGTCGATTTTGTTTTTTAATAAGAACCTGCGGCGATAAATTGCAGACCAAATGGCTGGAGGCTGGTAGAAAATATCGTCGCCAATCTTAGAAAAGCGAGGGTTCAGGGTGTCTTTTCCGGAAGAGTGAAGATAGTAGTTCTCCTTTACGATATCGGCGCCATGTTCATCGGCGAGAGCAACGAGGCACTCGAACATTCCGTTATCGATAAAATCGTCTGGTTCGACGATGCCGATATACTCACCCTTAGCGGCCTTAATTCCCTGGTTCATGCTGTCGCCATAACCGGTGTTTTCCTTCTCGATTAGTCTAATCTGGGGGTGTTTTTCGGCGTATTTGCGTAAAATGTCCGTGGAGTGGTCGGTGGAGCCGTCGTTTATCGCGATAATCTCAAAGTCCGTTAAGGTCTGCGCAAGAATACTATCTAGACATTGCTTTAGATATTTTTCGACGTTGTAAACTGGGACTAGGATTGAGATTTTTGCCATAACTCTATTGTAACACACAACGGGAAAAGCCAGGGCTGCGCTACGCATCTTCGCCGGCGATCAGGCGTGCTCCCCCTGTCTTCACAGGGGTCGCACC
>JAFRFM010000001.1 GCA_017434345.1 Candidatus Saccharimonadota bacterium | reverse complement strand
AGCGTGCGCAAGACTACTGATTTTTTACTCTTTTTTGTCAGTGTATTTATAATAACATGTTCTCATAGTAACAAGGCGTACATTAGGGCAGATTGTAATCAAAGTTTCTAACCTGGGGCTTACGCGAACGGCGAAATTAATGTCGTCGTAGAAATTCCTACAGGTTCTAATCATAAGATTGAGTGGGATCGCGAAAATGCTTGCTTTATGCTCGATCGCGTAGAGCCGATGGCTTTTGCGAAGCCTTGTAACTATGGTTTTATTCCTCAGACTCTCGATGAGGACGGCGACGAGCTTGACGTGTTATTGATTACTGAACAGCCGCTTACTACCGGAATCTATACTTCCGCAAGAATTCTTGGAGTGATGAAGTTTGTTGATGACGGGGAGGTTGACGATAAAATTATTGCGGTTCCAGCAGATGACCGTAATAATGGTGACGCTTATAAAACTTTAGAAGATCTACCAAAACGCACGCTCGAACAGATTGAGTTCCACTTCAATCATTACAAAGACCTCAAGAAACCTGGTACTACTAAGGTTGAGAAGTTTGGCGATATCGAGGAGGCTAAGCAGGTTATCAAAGACGCAATTGATAGGTGGGCAAATAGATAACCCAAGCAGCATTATAAGCTACGCAGCCTAGAAAAGGTTGGTTTACGCCAAAATCTTTTCTAGGCTATATAGCTTATAATACTGTAGTTATCTATTCGCTCAACTATAATTCGGCGATTTTAATGCGGACTTGCTCTGCCGTGTCGCGGTCGCGAACGGTTACGGTGTCGTCTTCGAGCGTGTCGAAGTCGATTACGACGCATTTCGGGGTACCGATTTCGTCCTGTTTGCGGTAGCGTTTGCCGATGTTGCCGGAATCGTCCCAGGTGACATTTGTATATTTTTCGCGGAGCATAGCATAGACTTCGCGGGCTTTTTCTACTAATTCAGGCTTGTTCTTAAGTAGGGGTGAAACGCAGAAACGGTACGGAGCGAGATTTTCTGGTAATTTTAAGACCGTGCGTTTATTGCCATCAATCTCGTCTTCGGTATAGGCGGAAGATAATACCGCTAGTATGAGACGCTCAACACCGATAGACGGCTCGATAACATGCGGAACGAAACTTTCTCCGGTATTTTTGTCGCGATATTCCATATTTTTACCAGATTCGCGAGCGATGTTCTGCAAATCAAAATCTGTGCGGTAGGCGAGACCCATCAGTTCTTCCTCGCCGTTTGGGTAATCGAACATAAAATCGACGGTACGTTTAGAATAATGCGCACGGTCGGATGCGGGGACTTCTAAATCGTGGATTTTAGACTTCGGGAGTTTTATGATTTCTTCTAAGAAATAGTGGTTTTCTTTTAATAATTTCTCAAAATTTTCTTCCCAAGTACCAGGGTGAACAAAATACTCGATTTCCATCTGAGTACATTCTCGGTCGCGCAGAATGAAATCACGCGGGGAGATTTCATTACGGAAAGCCTTTCCCTGTTGCGCAAGACCAAAAGGCAGGCTAGGGTAAATCGTATCGACAACGTTTTTATAATTTGTAAAGATACCCTGAGCCGTCTCGGGACGGAGATAAGCAACGGATTTTTCGGCGATTTCGCCTTTATCATCGGGAAGGACGGCGCCAATGTGCGTTTCGAACATCATGTTAAACTTACGGATTGGTCCCCAGTCGGTTTTACCGCAAGTCGGACATTTTACCTTCAGGCTCTGAAATTCTTCAGTAGTGACACTTTCCGTAATACCGTTGGCGATTTTATCGGCGCGAAAACGGCCATGACAGTTTTTACACTCAACTAGCGGGTCAGCGAAGGTTGCCGTATGGCCGGAGGCGACCCAAGTACGCGGGTTCATAATAATTGCCGCATCGATGCCAAACATATCATCGCGTTTCTCGACCCAGAAATTCCACCACTCACTCATAATTTTATTTTTTAGACTGACGCCGAGTGGGCCAAAGTCCCAAGTTCCAGCCATACCGCCATAAACCTCTGAACCTTGAAAAATAAAACCACGACGTTTGCATAAACTAATAATGTCTTCCATATCTTATATTTTACAGCGTATGGTGAAATTTGTCGAGGTGTGGCTTTAAAGTTGATTAAGCGATTTTGCGATAAAAAGAACTTCTGGCATATAGTGTTCGATATTTTCGATACGCGCAATAATATCGAGCGGAGAAGAAATCATTAGGCGCAAAATCTTTATCTCGTCGGCATGAATTTTTCCAGTAGGATATGATCGCATGGCGCTATCTACTGTGTCCCAAGCATAGGTAACATCTGGTTTTAATTTTTCTCCATCTACATCTGTGACTAAATTAATCTGTTCTCCGCGAGCTTTTGCTAAATTGAAATAAAACCAAGCCGTAATGATATCGTTTGGAGTATTACGATCTAGATGCTCAAAAACTGTTTTAGTAATCTCAAAATATTTCGGACTATCAATTTGCTTCGAGGCAGAAGAGACTTTTTGAATAACATTTGAGGCTAATTCTAATTTAGAGAAATCAGAGAGTATGCCACGATAAAAATTTAACATCTTAGCCGAGGTGAGAGTATTATAATTAGTTTTTAGGTTTCGGTAGATGGCGATTTCTGATAGGCAAAACATTTCAATACTTCCGGCTAATCGAGATTTCTCCTTACGAACTGACCGAGCTTTCGCACTAATTCTTCCCTCTGGGGTAATAAAATCGACTATTCTATCGGCCTCGCCAATATTGGTACGGCGCAATACGATAGCTTTAGTTTTTAATTCATTTTTGGACATTTAGAACCTCTTTTCTAATATCGTCTGGGGTCATAGTTGTTTTATCGAGAATTCTACGGACGCCGTAATTTATTAAAGTCTGTGGTTTTATATTTAACGAAGTTACGACGACAATGGGGATTTTTACGGTATCGGAATAAGAATTCAATTCTTCTAGAAAAGTAAAACCGTCCGGCCCATCCAGTAAGATATCGAGAAAAATTAGCTCTGGCAATTCGTCGTCAATAGCGTTCATAGCATCAATGGCGTTTGAAAAAATGCGCGTACCACCCTTACAACTACGAGCAATACATTCAGCCATTATCCGGTCGTCGTCAATAATAAAAATCATCAGAATAAACTTGCCTGTTTAGAGATTTTAAAATCGACGAAGAAGCTCGTGCCGTCGCGATGTCTAATTGCGCCGACATTGGCGTCCATGTACTGGGAAAATTTAGAAGCGATATAAAGTCCTAGTCCGGAACTACCCGGTCGCATAGTAATAGAAACCGGCTTAGAAACCCAGCCTTTTTTTATACTACGCCAAACATCGACAGGGAGAGCCGGGCCGAAGTCACGAACGGTAATTCTGACTTTGTCATAGTAATCTTTTACTCTTAGCTCGGAAAGAGTTTCCGTATCGGAATAATGCATCGCATTAATACAAAAATTATAAATTATACTGTAAAGTAGTTCCCGGTTTGCAAAAACGAGACGAGAGCGATTAGTATAAGTAGTCTGTAGATTACGATGATTAAAACGGAAAAGGTGCTCTAGTTCGCGAACAACATCGTCGCAGACGCTACGGATAGCGACTGGTTCCATGGCGAAAAGGCCGTCCTCGAGGTGGGCGATTTTCGTAAGGTCATTGACCTGACGGATGGCTCGGTCGGAAATATCGACCATCTGAGAACGAATTTTTAAGCAATTTTCTTCGTCAGCATCTTCTAGAGACAAGGTAAGTTGCCGCAAAAGGGCAAGCGGTGCTTTTAATTCGTGTGCCGCAACCAAAATACTATTTACCTCGCTTTCCATAAATCTATTTTAGCATGCTGTGGGGAAATATGAAAATGCTAGAGGTTATAAGATACGGTGTCTAGTACTCGGTAGAAATCTTCCTCAAATACCATAGCATCGGTACGAATAGTAGCGACTTTATCACGAATTTTAATGAGGGCGAGAATACCTTGATATTCATCATCAATCATACCGCTGTAGATACTAGCATTCGTCCCGCCGACCTGGCGAACATTGACGGTAAGTTTACCATCTTTCACGGCATCTTCATAGCTTCCGGCGATTTCATCATAGGAGGCGGTCTGAATATAGACACGCAGAGCGTTAATGTCGCCACTCCCGACCGGAGGGACGGCTCCAGGGTTAAGATAAGCGCTATAGTCGATGTTTCCGGAAGCATCCTCCGCAATATAAACACTCCAGGTCTTCGGATATTCGAAGCTAAGTCCACCGTAATCACTCGGGCTGGAGAAAGTCTTATACGGCGATTTCTCGCGCTCGGTGAATTCAGCTTCTAACTTCGTAGTGTTTTCATCTACGGCGAGAGCGACGGCCTTTTGTACCTGCCCATCGACATCCGTGCTAACTTCAGACCAACTGATATACATCCAGATAAACAGCCCAATAAAAGTAACCGCTATAAGACTAGAAATGACTATAATTACAATATACACAAGGGATTGCCGATTTTCCGGGACAGCGGCAGAAGTAGCGGAACTAACTGGGTTATTAGCATTTCCTACCTGAGGGATAGCGTTTCCTGCGTTAAAAACTGGGGTTGTAGCCTGAGCACTCTGGAACTGTCCAGTAGCAAAAGTATTAGACTGCATAGGCTGTTGAGGCTGCTGTGGCTGAAAACCAGGGTTCTGTTGATTATCCATAGTTTTATTATACCTTATGCTTAATCTTTTGAAAAGTCTTTATCAATGACCTCAATCTTATTTTTTAACGTTTCTAAATCTTTTTGAATATCTTTTGCGAGTTTGATGGTACTTTTATACTTTTCCGCAGCTTGGTCAAGGGAAAAATCGTCACTATAAAACCAATTTACGGCTGTATCTAGCTCGGTAATTTTTTGATTGATTGATTTATTTTCTGCCATATTATTTCCTTTCTTTTACTTGTTTTATTTCGGCTTCGGCTTCTTCGGTTAATGTTGTAATTTTTACAACATTTACTAAGGCGAGTTCTCCACGGATGATAGAATCTCAGCGAGATAGAACTAAATCAGGATTAAAACTCTCGATGATTTTAATGTTACTCTCTAGCTTTGAGGATGTCTGGTGAATTTGCTCGTCGATTTTTTGACGAAAAGCGCGGATTTTTTCGTTAGTCTGATAATTATAGAGGTCAATTTGTTTACGGAAAGTAGAGTTGATTGAGGTGATGTGATGTGCAAGTTTAGAATTCTCGGTGTCAATCTGTTGATAAAGTGCAGTTTTTAAGTGCTTAATGGTATCGCTGATATTTTTCAGCTCTAGGCGTCGGTCTTTAGACAACATCTCGGCACAGTTAGACGGAGTAGATGCACAGATATCAGCAGCCAAATCAGCAAGACTTTCATCCACTTCGTGTCCGATACCCGTAATGACCGGAATACGAGAGGCGGCGATTTCCCTAGTTAGAAGTTCGTCGTTAAAACAGGCGAGGTCGTCTGCAGAACCACCACCGCGAATAATCGCGATAATCTGGACTTCGGTGCGCTCGTTGAGATATTTTAATGCGCGAATGATTTGTTCTGGGGCGATCATACCCTGAACCTGAGTATGACAAACTTGGATTTCTAGACCGCCCCAACGTGCATTGATGATTTTACAAAAATCTGCGTAGCCGGCAGCTCCGGTAGAAGAAATGACGCCAATTTTCGTAAGATTATCTGGAATACTACGCTTTTTTAGTGGGTCGAAAAGGCCTTCTTTTGCCAATTTTTTCTTTAAAAGCTCAAAGGATTTTTTAATATTTCCCTCGCCTACTGGCATAATCTGTCGAACCGTAAAAGAGAAACGGCCCCAAGGGGTAACTTTAGGCGTACCGCGAACTAAGATTTTCATACCATCCTCTATTGGGGTACGCAATTGAAAAAGCGGAATAAAACAACTGACGCTGCTATTGTCGTCTTTTAAGTCGAAAAACACCCATTTGCCTTGATTGATTTTAAAACTTGAGACTTCGCCTTCTATGATAACGCTAGAAAAGGAATATTCGAGAGTCTGGTTACAGACTTCGAGGAATTCGGAAACGGAAAATTTTGGTGCGGTATCGGTGTCCATATAAGCATTATAGCACAATGCTATCGGTGAGCAAGGGAGAAGAGAGGGGAAAGTAGTGTTTTAGCAAACCCGCTTCGCAAGCGCCTGTCTTCACAGGGCTTGCTCGCTGTGAACCTAGCAAGGTTCACACGTTTGCTAAAACACTACTTCCTCCTCTCTTCTCCCCTATTGTCTGATTGCGCTATAAAAAATACGAGTGTAACTCGTATTTTTTATGAATAGTTATTTAGCGGACTTCGACGCGGATGCGAGGGACGGATTTGCCAGAAAAGTGAGTTTTCTTGGTTTTTACAAAGGTAACAACTCCGTCTTTTGCGGCGTGGATAGTAAAGTTACGAGAAAGATAAGTGCCAGGACCAGCGATTTTAGTACTACCAGTCTGACGGACGATAACTTCACCGTTCTTTACCTTTTGGCCACCAAAACGCTTAACACCGAGACGTTGGCCCGCGTTATTGTGGATATTCTTTGAACTACCACCAGCTTTTACGTGCGACATATTATTTCTTCCTTAAAATTATTATTTCCCGAGCGACGACTTGCCCTGTTCTAGCATATAACAAGTTATTACGCCCAAAGTTCTTCTCTACATTATAGCCCAGATTAGCGATTTCGTCAAGGATATTTAGGTGAGAATAGGTATTATCAGGGCGAAGCCAGGCTGGGATAGCTAAAACTAAGGGTGTTCCAGGGGTGATTTGGGTAGAAATATTCTTCAAAAATCCGAGAATTATCGTCTGGCACTCCTGTTTAGCGGTTTTCAGCTTAATATCTACTGGCGGAGTGGACATTGGTGGACCGAGATAGGTTTCGCAGGCGACGGCGTCGATTGGTGCGGACCAAGTATAGCTAGTGGCATCCCCTTGACTGACATCTACGGCGGGCAATTCGTTAATATTCCCCGAGGCGACAGGCGCAATCACCCCTGTCTTTACAGGAGTGATTGCCCTGTCGGCGAGGCCAGCAAGCCTCGCACTCCTCGGAGAAATATTAGCCGAATTGCCCGCTGTAGACGCTAACCAGGCGAGGTTCTTCTTGCTATACTCGACCATGCGCTCGGAGAGGCCGGTACCGTAAGGTGTGTAGCCCATAAGGGCGGCTTCCTGTAAAACTACGCCTGTGCCACAAAATGGATCGAGAACACGGGCGCCGGGTTTTAGTGGACCACAAAGATTGATTAAAATTTGAGCGAGTTTCGGTGGAAGCATACCAACTTTCGCATCGCGGGCAGGGCGAGCCTGATCACGTTTTGCGTAAGCGGTAATATTTTGTGCGCCAAGAGATAAATACCACGTTTTTTCAACTAAAATTAGCTCGACATGGCGGGGTTTTTCGCCAAGTTGATTATGGTGAGAAGTAGCGGTGGAAAGTTCGGGAGTTTTATTCGGTACAACCCGCACGTTTCTTCCCCGTTTTTTCATCGTTCTTTTAAGTTTTAGGGCTTCATTTTCCGCGCGCTTTTTCGAAGGCTTTTTTGAATAATCTGAAACTCCGAGGGTAATTTTGCCCTCTGGTAGGCTAATTAGGTAATCGAAAGGCATTTTTGTCAATAGTTTGGCGAATTTTAATGTTCCGCCAAAACGGTTAGTATCTGGTACTTGGTCGTTTTTGAAAATCGCGACTTTATTAGAAATTTTATGCACATCTTTAAATTGTGCCTGTAATTCCGCCAGGGATATCTCTGGCTGCCGACCTAGAACTGCTAAATACTGCATATATAATTATATTATACAATATTTTTTGGAATTTTACGATAATTTGTGGGCTACGCAGCGGACAGGGGGTCGATGAGCCCGCAAAATTAGCATAATTTAAATCAAAATAGAAAGAAATCTGTGATACAATATAAATATGAACGTGTTAATTATTGGGAATATTCTGAAAGACATCTATCTGCGGTTAGATGAAAGGTTAAATAAGTTTGAGACCGATGAAAACGGCACGCCGTGGTTGGACTTAGCTTTTGACGGCAGTACCTATAATTTCTTCCGCAGGACTTCCATTTACGGTGGGGCGGCAGTTTCGCTAGAAGTATTAAATAGATTTGGGCACGATGCGCATATAGCCGGTGCTAGGTTAGGCTTCGTGAGTGGCGAAGTGGTTCCGAATGGGCAGGTAGCCGCTGGGTATCGTTATATGTTATGTCATGGAAATAAGATTTCTTACCTGGTACAGAACACTAGAGAAGAGACTGTTTGGGTTAATCCAACGATGGCCGTCGATTGGATTTTTATAGATCGTTCGGCGGGCATAACAGAGGAGCTTATAAAGGAGCTGAAAAACTTTTTGTCGATGTCCTCGCATACTCGCGTAGCAGTTTATACCCCTCGAAATTCGACTGAACTAGATAAACGCTTGCTCAAGATGGCGGATATGATTTTTACAGATGATGAACTAGACTTTAAAGATGATAAAGTTGCTACATGTAAGATATCCGATAGGGAAATTACACTCGGCGAGGCAAGGCAGACTTGGAGGATTGAGAGAACCGATTTAATGACGCATTTGACAACTCACTCTATCATCGCGGCTTCGGTGTTTAGTGCCCTCTTAAATGGTAAATCGGTACATGAGGCGTTACTCCTTGCGAAAGTGAATGCTGAAAATGCTTCCCTTTCTGGGACTTTGCCTCTAGATAGGTTAGAGGAACTCGCACAGAATCAAGATGAAGATAAGATTGATATCCAGATGATTGCGGCACAGCTGATGGCTCCGGGAAAAGGAATTCTAGCGGCAGACGAATCTGGAGGTTCTATTCATAAGAAATTCGAAAGTATGAATATCCCAGATGACGAGATACATAGGAGAGATTATCGTAATATATTCTTCTCTACTCCGGAGATTGAGCGTTATCTAAACGGTGTCATCCTATTTGATGAGACTACGAGACAGGAATCTGATGACGGGAGAAACTTTGTAGATTTCTTGACTGCACACGGAATTATTCCTGGAATAAAGGTAGATAAGGGGCTGACCGGAACGCTGGAAAGTGGCGAGAAGTATACCGAAGGGCTAGAAGATTTACCGGTGAGGTTAGAAAAATATTATCAGGACGGTTTGAGATTTGCGAAGTGGCGTGCAGCGTTTGAAATTACTTATAATACTCCATCGGAAGAGGCTATTATAAAAAATGCGGAAATACTAGCTAAATATGCAAAAATGTGTCAAGAGGCAAATATTGTACCGATTGTCGAACCGGAAGTGGTGTATGACGGAAACTATACGTTAGAACAGTGTGCTGATATTACCGGAAAAGTGTTAGACACCGTCTTTGAAGAGCTAGGGAAGGCCAATGTTAGACTAGAAGCCTGTATCTTAAAAACTAATATGATTTTAGCCGGGAAACAATATCCTATACAATCTACCGCAGAAGAAGTTGGAAGAGCAACAGCTACTGTCTTACGTGGACACGTACCGCCAACATTAGCCGGGGTAGTATTCCTATCCGGTGGGCAGAGCGTAGAACAGGCGACGGCTAATTTAGCAGAAATCATAAAAAATGGGCCATTCCCGTGGCCGGTTACATTCTCGTTTGCGCGTGCGCTACAGGACACTGCATTAGGAACTTGGATGGGCAACAATGAAAACGCCGACAAGGCGCGAGCTGCGTTCAAGGAACGATTAATCAAGAATACCGAGGTGCTCTGAAAGAGGGGCTGAAAAAACATTATACTATCGGGCGGTCAGGCGTATCGCCCCTGTCTTTACAGGGGTGATACCCTGACCCTGCGCCCAGCGGGGCGCAGGTTCCCGATAGCATAATATTTTTTTCAGCCCCCCCCTACGGCTCCTCGATATTCTAAGGGCTATTCAGATTTTTCTTCGGTAGCTTCGCCTTCGGCGGCTTCACCCTCAGCGGCCTCGCCTTCAGTATCTTCGACAGCGGCTTCGGCAGCCTTAGCGTCTTCAGCCTCACGAGCAGCAGCTTCAGCAGCAGGGTCATAGACAGTTGCGACTGCCTGTTCGCTACTAAGCTCTTTATCTGCAAGTTCTACGCCTTTAGGGAGAACGATATCAGCAATAGTAATTTTGTCTTCGGTAGTAGCGAGTTTAGAAGCATCGACTTCTAGCTCTTTTGGAAGGTCGGCAGGCTTAGCCTTAACGTCGATTTCTTCCATAATCTGAGAAAGAGTATAGTGTAGCTTGTTTGCCTCAGAGGCGTCGTAATTAACGAGGACAATCGGCGTAGTAGCTTCTACTGGCTTATCAGCAGAAACAGCCTGGAACTCGATATTATCAATACGACGATTGACCGGGTTAAGATCAATAGCCTTAACGATAACCATGTGCGGCTTGCCATCTACCACAATGTCAATAGTAGAGTGATAGCCGGCATCCTCGAGGACCTTTTCGGTTTCGTTATAAGCGGACTGAGTAAGAATAGGTTCTTTAATCTCGTTTCCGTAAATTACCGACGGAATAAGACCGTCTTCGCGTAAACTGGCGACTTTTTTGCCAGAAAGAGTGCGTTTTTCTAGATTCAGTTTATTATCTGACATATTATTCCTTATTTGATATTTCTAACTTATAATATTTTACCCTATTTCTTCAAAAATTGCAAGGGGTACGTCGGAGAGGCTACAATATTGATTTGAGGTATTTTCCAGTTGGAGTGTCGTCGCGTTTGGCGAGCTGTTCTGGAGTGCCAGAAGCGACTACTGTACCGCCATTTTGCCCGCCTTCTGGGCCCATATCGATAATATAGTCGGCAGATTTGATGACGTGGAGATTATGCTCAATAATAACCGCGGAGTTGCCACCATCGATTAATTTGTCTAAAATACCGAGTAGACGTTTAACATCAGCAGTATGTAATCCAGTAGTTGGCTCATCGAGGATGTATAAGGTCTTTCCAGTACTTCTGCGGGCTAACTCGGTTGCGAGCTTAATGCGCTGTGCCTCACCACCGGAAAAAGTCGTCGCTGGCTGGCCGAGTTTAATGTAACCCAGCCCGACTTCTTGAATAGTTTTTAGCTTATCGGCAATTTTTGGAATATTTTCGAAAAACTCTACCGCTTCGTCAATAGTCATATCGAGAACTTGGGCGATGTCCTTGCCTTTATACTTAATTTCTAGAGCTTCGCGATTGTAACGTTTACCGTGACAGGCAGGACAAGTTACATAGACATCAGGGAGAAAATGCATTTCAATCTTATTCACACCATCACCTTGACATGTTTCACAACGACCGCCTTTGACGTTAAAGCTAAAGCGCCCAGCTTTATAGCCACGCACTTCAGCCTCCGGCTGGCTAGCGAACAGTTCGCGAATTGCATTAAAAACACCAGTATAGGTTGCCGGGTTGGAGCGCGGAGTGCGGCCAATCGGCGACTGGTCGATTACGATACACTTATCTAGATATTCAATTCCTTCAATATCGTCGTGTGTACCAGAAACGGTCTGCGCGCGATGAAGGCGAGCAAGCAACTCGTTCGCGAGGATGCTATTTACCAATGTAGATTTACCAGAGCCAGATACACCGGACACTACCGTCATCACACCGAGCGGAAATTTTACGTCTATATTTTTTAGATTATTTTCGCGTGCGCCTCTTACAATGAGGGCTTGACCTTGTTTCGGTTTACGGCGTTTCTTTGGAACGGGAATTTTCTCGGCGCCACTAAGATAGCGGCCAGTGATGGAATCTTTATTTTTCATGATTTCCTCTGGTGTACCGATGGCAACTACTCGGCCACCGTTTGTGCCGGCGCCTGGTCCGATGTCAACAATATAATCACTCTGAAGCATAGTGTCTTCGTCGTGTTCGACAACTAATACGGTGTTTTTTAAATCCCGTAGATGCTTTAGGGTAGCAATGAGTTTATCGTTATCGCGTTGGTGTAATCCGATAGACGGCTCGTCTAGTACATATAGAACACCTTGCAGACCGGAGCCGATTTGCGTAGCTAACCGAATGCGCTGCGCCTCGCCACCAGATAGAGTATTAGCTGCGCGCCCAAGTTCCATGTAGCCTAGTCCAACATCTTGCATAAATTTCACCCGTTCGCGAATTTCTTTCAAAATCGGAGCAGCAATCTGTTCTTCCTCGGGACTAAATTGTAAATCTTGATTTAGGGCCTCAATAGTTTGGTCAACATCTAAATTACAGATATCGACAATGTTTAAATCGTGAATCGTAACCGCGAGGACTACTGGCTTTAGTCTGGCGCCGTGACAGGCCTGACACTTGCGGAGGCGCATAAACCGCTCGATGTCTTTCCTAATAAAATCGGATTCGGTTTCCTGATAGCGGCGCTCTAGCGTAGGAATTACCCCTTCGTAGGTAGATTCATAGACGGCGCCCTCTTTCCATTTCCCAGAGCCACTAATTTTCACGGCATATTTTTCCTTGCCCGTGCCGTAAAGAATCATGTGCTTATGTTCTTCGCTAAGTTGTTTAATTGGAACGTGGACGGAAAAACCCTGTTTTTTGCCAACAGCATCAAGACGTTTTAGCCACCAAGAATCTTGCGAAACGCGATTAAAGGGACGGATGCCACCTTCGGCGATGGTAAGATTTTCGTTAAATACGAGTTCCGGATCAATTTCCATGCGCGTGCCGAGGCCAGTACAGGTCGGACAGGCACCCTGCGGAGCGTTGAAAGAGAAAAGGCGGGGTTCGAGCTCCGGAATTAGCTCGTCGGGGTGATTCGGGCAGGCGTAGCGTTGAGAAAAAGTAATAACGTTATCGGACTGGATGTTAGTCTCGCTAATAGAAGTAGAATTATCATCAATTTTTAACAGATTAATAATTCCCTGCCCAAGCTCGAGTGCCTGTTCAACCGAACTCGAAATACGAGATTTTAAATCTGGACTGAGGATAAAACGATCTACGACGATTTCGATATCGTGTTTTACCTGTTTTTCCAGTTCTGGGAACTCGTCCAGGGCATAGACTATTCCATCTACACGCACGCGAGAAAATCCTTTTGCTTGATATTGTTCGGGAATATGTTGAAATTCACCTTTTTTCTGCTGGACAATTGGTGCTAGGAGCATTAACTTAGAACCGAGAGGGAGCTTCATGACTTCGTTAATAATATCTTCGTTAGTCCTGCGGCTAACTTTAGAGTGGCAAATTGGACAATGCGGAGTGCCGACGCGAGCGAAAAGCAGACGGAGATAGTCGTAGATTTCGGTGACCGTGGCAACGGTAGAGCGGGGGTTGCGCGAGGTGGATTTTTGGTCGATAGAGATTGCTGGGGAAAGACCAGTAATAGTGTCAACATCCGGCTTGTCCATCACTCCGAGGAACATTCGAGCATAACTAGAAAGGCTTTCAACATAGCGGCGCTGACCCTCCGCGTAAATCGTATCGAAAGCTAGGCTCGATTTTCCAGAGCCAGATAGGCCAGTCAGTACTACGAGTTTATCGCGCGGAATATCAACGTCGATGTTCTTCAGATTATGCTGGCGTGCGCCACGGATAGAGATAAAATTGTTGTCCTTTGCCATAGGTTCCTCGTTTTAACGCAACTATTATACACCGAAACATCGCGAATATCAAGCGTCTAAGTGGCTAAATTAGTCGTTTCTGCTAGCTCTGTTCTGAGAGCAAGATAAAACGTCCTTGCCGGCGGTCAGACGTAGTGTCCCTGTCTTTACAGGGGCACTACCCTGACCCTGCGCCGAGCTTCGGCGCAGAGCCCGACAAGGACGTTTTATCTTGCTCTCGGCGCAGAACCCGACGAAGGCATATAATTTAACCAACTAGGTGCTTGCTGTGATGACGTTTTCAAAAAGAACGGCGATAGTGAGGGGGCCGACACCGCCAGATTTTGGCGTGATGGCCTTTAGGTCTTTACGGTTACGAACCTCGTCATCCACATCGCCAACTAAGGCATTATCTTCACTAGCTGTGCCAGCATCTACGATTACTGCGCCGGGTTTGACCATGGTATTCAAAATCAAATGCGGCACGCCAGTCGCTGTAATGATAATATCATACTGCTTAAGTTTTGTCAAGTCGCTATCATGGCCAAAGACGTCAGGGTTATATTTTGCGAGAATTTTTGCGAGCGGAGCGCCGACGAGCCGACCGCGACCAACAATCGCAATTTTCTTACCCTCAAAATCAATATCGTAACCAGAAAGTAGCCAAGTAATCGCTGTGGCAGTGGCAGAAACGAAGCGCGGAGAGCCCGCTATTTTTGAGGCCTGCGTTGGTGACGTTTGCGCTTTCTTTACAGTCTGCGCTAGGCCATCGACATCTTTTTCGGGTGCAATTAGCGAGATGACTTCGTCGGTCTTACTAATGTCTTTTAACGGGAGCTGAATGATAATACCAGAAATTTTTTTATCTTTGTTTGCTTCTAGAATTGCCGATTTTATAGCATCAATGTCTTCGATTTTTCGGTCAATAACTTTAACACCAATATCTTCGCCATATTTAATTTTTAAATTCACATATTTTGTGATTACTGGATTATTGCTGTCGCGGATAATCAAGAGACAAGGCTTGTTCTTCGCACCTTTTACTACGCGAGCCTGCCGAGCTTTGACGAAATCCGCTAGTTCCCTACCGTTTAAGATTTTCGTCATACCAACTCCTGCTCATTGGCGGATTTTCCACGAGGCTGAGAGTTTTGACTAGCTGGTCTAGTGTCGCGTTCGGAAAAACCGGTGCTCGGAATTTCGACTGGCTCCTGCTCTAGCTTATATCCGGATTTCTCAAAAACGGTTTTAATAATTTCGGAACGAACCTGGTCAAGCTCATGGTAACTTTTAGCATTAACATTTATCAAAATAAGTGAAGCTTTATCGGAAACTTGAAAATTATGGAATTGCTTACCCTTTAACCCAGCCTCCTCAATCAGCCAACCGGAGTTTAGCGTAAAACTACCGTCGGATTTTTTATAGACTTTATATCCGTTAGTACGGGCAACTTCGGCCTCTTCCGGAGAAAGCTGAACATTTTTGAAAAAGCTACCGGCGCTAGGCTGGACGGCGGGATCGGGGAGCTTATCGCCACGGATGGCGAGAACGGCATTACGGATGTTCGTTGGAGAATATTCGGTAATTTTATGCTCATCGAGATATTTTTGCAGAGAATTATAGAAAGGTGGCTCGAGATGTTCAAAATTTTCGAGACGAAGCGTAATCGCAGTGACGAAATAACGACCAGCTTCTTCGGTATTGAGAATAGTTTTACGATAGCGCATTTTCAGTTCGTCATGACCGAGGATAATCATTTCGCGTTCTTTCGTATCGTAAACCTCGATATGGTCGAGCGTATTGGAAAGACTCTGACCATAAGCACCAATATTCTGTACCGGCGCAGCACCCACTGTACCGGGGATACCGCTCATCGCCTCGATACCAGAATAACCTCTATCCGTGCAGAATTTCACAAAATCATCCCAAATTTCACCGCCGGCGGAACGAACCAAAACATCATCAGAAGTCTCTTCGATTACCTCCATGCCTTTTAGGCGGTTAAGGATAATCAGACCAGGAAAGCCCTCATCGCGCCCGATAGTGTTAGAACCGGAGCCGAGAGGATAGACCGGGAGCGAATTTTCCCTAGCAAAATCGTAGGCCTCTTTTACTTCGGCTAGATTATGGACTTCGGCAACATAGCGTGCGCTACCGCCGAGGCGCATAGTAGTAAGGGTGCTGATTGGGACATTTTCACGAAGTTTCATAGGGATATTTTAGCATATTTTGGGGTCGCTGTCGAATAAGTAATTATCCCATATTTAGTAGAATTTTGTAGGTTGTTATATGCGAACAAACTACTTAGTTTTAAAGCCCTTGATTTTCGAAAAATCAACAGCGGTAACGGCGGCTCTTAGTTTTTCTTCGCTACCATAATGCGTTTTCTGGCCGGGACTGTCGCTTAGCATGTGCTGAGCAAACGGAAAACTGACCGCACGTTCTAATTTCCCGCCGATTTTTCCGGTGCCGCAGAGTACGTCTGCGACACGAACTTCCGATAGCGGAATGTCTAGCGCTTGTTTCATTTCTTCGGGGAAGAAGGTTAGCGAGAATAAGTCACCGTCCGGCTCGCCTGCTAACCGGCCATAAGCAATAGAAGTATTGCCATCAATCCAAAGTCTCTTGTTTAACGGTCGCATTTTTGCATTATTTAGATTAAATTCACAGTGGATATATTTATCATGCTCGAAATTTTCCATATCGCAGATAAAATCACCCTCGCAGGTGGTAGTCACTACGTCATTAGTTACGTCGGGAGATTTTAGGCCGTGTTGCTCGTCGTATGAAATTGTGTCACTGATATAGTCCATCATAATCCAAGAGGTTAAATCTGTCTCGGCATTTTTTCCGACGAGATAAAACTCGGCTCTAGCACCCCAAAATACGCTCGTATGGATACGGAACATCGAAACTATTCCGTAATATTTCTCCGGGTCGCCGTCAAAAACCGAGGTTTTAGCTGGCACGAAACCGTCCGGAAGGTATTTTTGAATCTTCTCCGGATTCTCGATTTCGTAGAAGAGAAAAGAGCAGTATGGCTCGACGACAAATGGCATTTTATCGGCCTTTTTCGCCTTACTAAGTACTAGCTTTTTCTGGATACAGACTGGAATGTGTTTTAATTTTGTCTGAAGATAGAGAACTTTCCCGACTTCCATCGGATTGACCATTTTTTCTACGCCTTTAGCGAAATCTAAAATATTCATGCTTTGATTATAATGCTAATTTTTAGAAAATTCTAGGGTTTTTGAATAAATGCCACAGGAGGGCTGCTCCTGCTTGACAAAGTAGTCTAGTATTATGGTATAATGTGTTTAGTGATGTCGCTTATGGTTTTAGCCGTTTGCGTCAAACTAAAACAAAAATAAAACAAGGAGAAAATATGACTAAAAAGAAATTATCGACTTTTGATAAGATTTGGAGATTAGTAGTATGTATTGCGGTTCCGCTTGGTGGCGGATTTTTAATTTCTTTATTATCTAGGGACGCAATGAGTAAGTTCGGCTCCTTTAATCAACCGCCGCTTGCGCCACCAGCTTGGCTCTTCCCTGTTGCATGGACGATTTTATATATTCTGATGGGCGTGGCTACGTATTTTATCTGTATCGTAATGTTAAATGGCAAAAAGGCAGAAAAGGCTATCGCTAGCAAAGCATTAATTATTTATGCCGTGCAACTAATTCTGAACTTTATCTGGACTCCGATATTCTTCAACGCCGGTCTTTACTGGGTAGCATTCATCGTTTTGATAGTGATGTGGCTACTAGAGATTGCACTAATCGTCGAGGCACACAAAATTTCCCGCCCAGCTTTCTGGTGTCTATTGCCGTACCTGCTTTGGACGACGTTTGCTGCTTACCTGAACGTGTCAATCGCAATTTTGAACTAGAAGCAGTTTAAGTTGCAGGAGGAAATGCAGCACTAGAGTAATCCCGCCCTGGCATACCCGTATGCCAGGGCTGCGACTTTGCGTTTAAAATAGTAGAAAACGTTGGTTTTTTAACGTAAAGTTTGAGGAGTATTGCCCTGTACTTAACGAATATATAAGACTGGTAAAGCTATTCGTGGGGCTATACCGGGTTTTAGGGCCGTTATGTATGGTTGTGGACTGGTGCCTGGACTACCCTGAATATTAGCAACGCGACTTTTTCTTAATAACGTAGTGGCCAGTAAGAATCGCTAATGCCACAAGAAAAACAGTAACATCTAATTGAAAATTCGCAGTAGCGCTCTGTTCTACTCTAAATGTCGAACCAGAACTTGGAACCTTTATGTCTTCTTCGGCTTCTTCGTTAGGGGTCGGAATGAGACTTTT
>JAFRFM010000035.1 GCA_017434345.1 Candidatus Saccharimonadota bacterium | reverse complement strand
GGAGCTTTGCGGAAATTGCGCAGGCATATTCGAAGAAGAAGATTAGATTGCCGAGAGTTTCGGCGGAGAGTCCTTCGATTTCTAGCTCGAAAACTGGGATGCCGCCGGAACGGTGCGCATCGACAGTAGCCTCGAGAGCTTTACTAGCGATATAATCTAGCGATTTGCCTTCGAGATAGCCGAGACCGTCTTGATCTTCGCCGAATTTTGGAACTTCAACTTTTTCATGTTCTGGTGTTGTTGCAATTTTTACAACAGTTTCAATGATATTGCGGCGACCTTGCTGGATGTATTGCCCGAGCGAGTGTAAATCGGTCGTATAAACAGTAGAAGATGGCCAGATACCCTGATTATTCTTGCCCTCAGATTCGCCGAAAAGTTGTTTCCACCACTCGTTAAAATAGGCGAGGCGAGGTTCAAAAGTAGCAAGAATCTCGACATCATAACCGTTTTTTGCGAGTTCCGAGCGGAGAGAGGCATAGGCGTAAATGCCTTCAGTATCTTTTGTCTGTTCTTTTGCGCCTTTAATAAGAGTGTCAATATCTATGCCCGCAACGGCGATTGGGAGTAGCCCAACTGGGGTGAGTACGGAATAGCGGCCACCAACATTGTCCGGGACGACGAACATCGTATAGCCGTTTGCAACGGATTCGTCATGTAACGCACCTTTATTGCCGTCGGTAGTGGCGTAAATGCGAGAATAGGCCTCTTTTTCACCATATTTATCAATTAGCGCCTGCTTAAAAATACGAAAAGCGACCGCGGGTTCGGTCGTAGTACCAGACTTACTAATGACATTTACAGAGAAATCTTTATCGCCGATTTCTTCGAGTACTTGTTTTAGTGCGTACGAGCTCATAGAATTGCCGGAATAGAGGATTTTTGTACGAGTTTTCTTATAAGTTCCGTCAAGAGCGTCAATAACTGCACGATGGCCGAGATAGGAACCGCCAATACCAATACAGACGAGATAATCGGAGGTTTCGTTAATCCTTTTCGCGGCAGAATTTATCTCCCCGAGATTCGTTTCGGGTGTAGGAATCTCCAGCCAGCCGGACATATCGTCCTGCTTAATTTCGGCAACAGCCTGATTAATCGGCTCGAGGTCGATTTGTTTTGCTTTGTCGGTTGTAAACTTTACCATAGTTTAACTCCACTTAGTGATGTCTATATTATAACATGAGAAGAAACTTGTTTTTTTATTATGAAAAATATAAAATAATGGTAGGCAAATAAAGGAATTACGATAGATGCTTGACGAAACATTAGGACGACCGCGAAATGTGCAAACTAGTGAATGGGAAGGCCTCTCCGATGTAGAGTTTGCAGGCGGTAAGTTTTTTGAGAACCCAGAAAACCACACTAAAAATGCTGAAAAGGTCGATATCCAAGGAAATTTGGCGGAAATTAGAAAAATTCTTGATACGAGATCAATAGCTCAAAACAATGACCCAGCAGGATTAGCCAAAGCCCGTGAGAAAGATTTAAGCATTCTCGCTTCGTGCGATTCACAACTCAAAGAGTTAGAAAATAGAGTAGCAGAGTATGATACGTTAGAAAAAGCGAGCGACGAATATGCGGAAAGCGGAAGATACGCTAATCTTATACGTGAGAGAAATAACCGTGAGAAAAGCCGTGTGCATAAAATTTTGGCATTTTTTCATAGGCCAGATAAGGAATTAGACGAAATCAATGCTGAGCTAGAGAAAGTGGACAAGATAAAAGATCGAGAGACCGAGTTAGCTACTCGTGGCTATTCGAACGAAAAAGGAGTCGAGAAAATAAGAAGAGCCATCGATAAGCTTGCAAAAACAGCTACTAACGAAGATGAGTTTTTGGAAAATTTTGAAACTCCTTTAAGTCGTGAGCAGAAGGACAGGCTCCTAGATTACGACACTCTGGCGGAGTTATCTACCGATGAATATTTACGGCTTTGGAGACACTTGGACCCTCACTATGTTTCACACGTAACAAGGCAAGGCTATCGCGATCACGCTGCCATGTTTTATCATACTGCTGGTTTGGGCGAAATGACCACGAGTTTTACCGATTCGTTAAAATCTGATAAAATATTGCGTTCTAATATTGGCATAAAAACAGGGCATTCAAAGAGCGATTTACTCAAAAACGAGGATGCTTTTAATTCTTATATGGAGAAAATCTATTTCAAGGATGGGATACCAGAATCACTATTAGGCTCTAAAGACTTATCACCAATTATAGTAGCATCAGAAATGGGCGGAGGACACGAAATATTAAGTAAGCCAGGCGGTTTCTGGCGCGATCGGACTTCGGTACACGTAGCTAAAAATAATGTCTTAAATAGTCATTACGGAGCAGAGTCGGGGAATGAAATCTTTTATGTTTTTCCGGCAGATGTAGTCATGTCGCAAAGTAGCGTAGATCAGAACTTGTTATATGGCGGACACAAAGAAGTAAAGATCGGCGAGCAAACTAGAAAAATCCCTTACGACTCACAGGAAGACCATAATGATGTTAGTATTTTTGTAGATGATGGTTTACCGATTGATGCTGGCTTAGTATTTATTCCTAAAGACACTTTAGTAGACCCAAGCACTGGATCAAAATATAATGATTTCGATTTGAAAACTAGAACTATGGATGTGATGACCAAGGAGAATGGTGGCATACCGGCAGAAGAATACTGGGAAAACTATTTCAAAAAACACCCAGAAGAAAAGCCAGCTCACATTATATATTATAATGGCGACCCAGAAGCAGCAGTAGCTGAAACGCTTGCCGGGAATGGTATTTATGTAGGTAATCACGGAGATACCAGCAAGAAAACTGGCCCTGAATTCAGCTTTGATGATAAAATGCCATTAAACGGTAATGACGCAGATAGACGGCTAGTAGATGAGTCTGAGAGATTCTGGAGTAAAGTGATGGATTATATCGATAAAAACAGGTAATAGATAGAAATTAAGATATGGTATAATATAAGTATTGCCCGGGTGGCGGAATTGGTAGACGCGCTAGTTTCAGGTACTAGTTCTAGTAATAGAGTGCGGGTTCAAATCCTGTTCCGGGCACCAGGTTACCGTTCACGGTAATTTTTTATGGCGTCGGCGAGGGCCTCGTGGCCGAGGACGGAGCAGTGGAACTTGTGTTTCGGCAGGTTGCCGAGGTAATCGTCAATATCTTTCGCGTCAATTTTTAGGGCTTCGTCTAGAGTCTTCCCTTTCGCGAGTTCGGACAGGGCAGAAGTGGAAGCGATGGCCGAGGCGCAGCCGTAAGTCTTCCAGCGAAGATCGTCAATTTTATCATCTTTTACCTTGATATACATCTTCATCTGATCGCCACAAATCGGATTGCCAACGATGCCGACGGCGTCATAATCGAACTTGCTTTCGTCGCCCATTAGATAATTTTTTGGATGTAAAAAGTGCTCTTTTACGATGTCCGAATATACCCAATCTTGATTTTCCATTAGTTTTCCTCCATGTTAATAGTGCTAATTTCTTGTAAACGCTTGACGATTCCTGGCAAAACTTGCATAACTGTTTTAACATCTTTTTCAGTATTGTCAAGTCCAAAGGAGAAACGGATAGAAGAGTGCGCAACTTCGGCATCACCAGTTTTTGCCATGAGGACATGGCTAGGCTTGATATCGCCAGCAGCACAGGCGGAACCAGTAGAAACGATAACCCCTTCGGCATCGAGGTAAAGTTGGATAGACTCACCTTCGGCGGCGCGGAAAGAAGCGTTCAATATATTCGGGAGTGATTTTCCCGGCTCGAGATTAGTATTAAGGCTACTGCCAGGGATTTTTTGTAAAATTTCGGCTGCGAGTTTATCACGAAGATTACGGATACGCGTGTTATATTGCTCCCAAGTTTTCTTTTCTAACATCTCCTCTAGAGCCGCGCCGAAACCAATAATGCCGATTGTGTTATAGGTGCCACCACGGCGCTTATGTTCTTGATTCCCGCCGATGATGAGCGGAGTGAACGGAACGCCATTTTTTACATAAAGTGCGCCGACACCGACCGGTCCACCGATTTTATGTGCGCTGAAAGTTGCGTAGTCGAGCTGTAATTTTTTGACGTCAATCGGAATCTTACCGAGAACCTGAGTAAGGTCGGAGTGGAGATAGGCACCGCGACGGTCGGTAACAAGAGGTTTCCCCCATTCGGTCTTTGGCTCGAAAAGCTCCGAGTGTTGCGGAGTAGGGATTTTTTCAGCTTCTTCAATGATTTTACTAAGGTCTTGAATTTCGCCGATTTCATTATTAGCGAGCATATAGGAATATAATTTCGGAAGTTTATCGCCGGAAGACTTTTGCGCAACTTCAATAATGGAATGATGCTCAATAGGAGAAGTTTCAATTCTGTGGCCGGAGAAAGTACGAATGATGGTATTATTAGATTCGCTAGCGCTAGAGGTAAAAATAATTTCCGACGGCTCGGCGTTAATCGCTTTTGCTAAGAGTTCACGAGCGTGTTCGATTTCGTTCATAGCGAGATGTCCAGGAGTATGCAGAGCGGAGGCGTTTGCGAAATATTTTTCCTCGGCCTTATGTATAGCTTCTAAGACTTCTGGTAACATCGGGACGGTTGCGGCATAGTCTAGGTAAATCATTATACCTTTATTATACCACTTTTTCCCTGTTAGAGTTAGGACTTGTCAATTACCTATAATTAGGGTATAATATAGATATGCTAGAAGAAATCTCTAAATGGATTTTGTACTTCTTTATTTACTCAATCGGGGGATATATTTTAGAGGTGATATGGTGCTCGCTAAGGCAGAAGAAGTTAGTTGGGAGGGGCATGCTATTCGGACCGTGGTGTCCGATTTATGGATTTGGAAGCATTTTGTTAGTCGCGATAATGTGGCCATTTCGAGATAATGTTGTATTGGTATATCTTGCGGCAATGTTAATATGCTCAAGCATAGAATATTTTGCGAGTTATTTATTAGAGAAACTGTTTAAGCTAAAGTTATGGGACTATACGGATTCTGATGAATATAATTTAAACGGAAGAATCTGCGCGAGGAATTCGTTTGCGTTTGGCTTCGGGGGATGTGTAATAATTTATGTGTTACAGCCAATGGTTAATAATTTTATGGCGTGGCTTTCGCCGGCGGCAGTACTGATTATCGCGTTTTCCGGGTTGGCGATAATGCTGATAGATACGTTTTTCGCATGGAAAGTAGCACTTGAGGGCAAGAAACGGCAAGGCGTAATAAGAATGATGCTAAGGAATAGGAAGACTGTTTCTGAGGAAGATTCGAAGGCGTTTGAGAAAAAGTTTCATGAGATTAGGAGCGAGGCGAAAAGGCAACGGGGTAGGAAGTCTTAGTTAGAGTTTTGTAGACTACGCAACGGACGGGGTTAGTATTACTACCTAGTCTTTGCCAGGCTGGATCGGAAGTATCGGTGCGGTTTTCGCCGGTGAAGTTATATATTAGACCTTATTGATAACCGGAATAACAATTGGGGTATGACCAGTAGCATCGAAGAGGATATGCGTAACGTCGTCTTTAATTTCGTCTTTTAATACCTTTAGGTCAGGGTCGGAAGAGATAGACTTATCGGTCTTTTGGCGGAGATAGTGGCGGATTTTACCGATAAGTTCCTCAGAATTATCGAGATAGATAAAGGCGCGGGAAACGATATCCGGGGTCTTTACTAGATGACCGGTCTTCTTTGATAGGGTAAGAATAATCACGAAAATACCTTCACGAGAAATATGGATACGGTCTTTTACGACAGCTTCATGGACAGGTTGGTCGGCGTCGTCGTAAAGTTTATTCCCAGAGTGGATACGGCCATTTTTACGGATAGTCTTATTAGGCAATAGTTCAACAATATCGCCATCATCCGAGACGATAATGCGTTCGCGAGGGATACCAATAACATTCTCTGCCATCTCGGCGCTATGTTCAAGCATGTGAAATTCACCGTGATATGGCATATAATTTAGAGGTTGCAAGCGTTCGATTAAATCGACATGTTCCTCGTAGTAGGCGTGGCCGGAAAGGTGGAGCGGACCGATATTAGTAAGCTGAGTCTTACCATTTTGAATAACCTGAGCGCCCTCGCGAAGTAGACCATCAACAGTACTCGTGACATGAGGTTCATTGCCGGGGATGGGGTTAGACGAAAAGACGATAGTATCGGTAGGTTTAATCTTGATATACTTATGCGCACCGGTAACCATACGGTTTAACACAGCATTTAGCTCACCCTGAGAACCGGTACAAACAATGGTAACCTTATCGTCTGGGAGTTTGACGATGTCTTCCATTTTCATGATTGTGTCTTTTGGAACTTTAATTTCACGGGCACGGAGGGCGACTTCAACGTTATTTATCATAGAAAAACCAGCGAAGGCAACTTTACGTCCGCGGTCGGCGGCATCTTTCAGGACAGATTGGATACGAGAAACCTGGGACGAGAAACAAGAAACGATGATGCGACCACTAGCGTAATGGTCCATGACACGGCCGAAGCTATCTTGAATATCGTACTCGGAGTGCGGATGATGGCCGGGAGACTCGATATTAGTCGATTCATTGACCATGAGGGCAATTCCCTCTTTATTTACGATTTCGTCCATACGCGCATAGTCAGCCTGAGTACCCATAGGGTTAGATTCGGCGCGCCAGTCCCCAGAGAAGTAGATAGTGCCATTAGGCGTACGGACTACGATGGCGGTAGAGCCAGGAATAGAGTGGAGTACATGAATAAATTCGACGGACATGTGCTCGGAAACTTGATATTTTACATGCTCGAGAGGTTTTACGGTCTGATAATTAAGCTCCGGGACATCATCTAGCTCGGACATCTGTTTCTTAATCATGCCGATAGTATATTCCGTGCCGTAGATAGGGGTGAGCGGATCAAACTTCGGGAGAAGGTGGCGGCAGGCGCCGATATGGTCGAGGTGGGCATGAGTGAAGAGAATCGCCTTTACCTTATCGCGGTTATCTTCGAGGTATTTTATATCAGGGATTAGATAATTTACCCCTGGGTAATCATCTCCGGCGAAGAGAACGCCCATATCGATAATAATCATTTCAGATTTATATTCGACTACGGTCATATTTTTACCGATACCAAACTCGCCAACGCCGCCGATAGGGATGATTCTGACCGCGTCAGGGTCTGGGCGGCTAGATTTTAGGCGGGCGTGAGTAACTTGTGTTCCCTCATAACCGTTATAACGGCTTTTATTAACAGGGATACCGATAATGTGCTGCGTTGCCTGGGCATTTACATCTTGCGAAAGCATACGCTGGTGGTGTACCATCTCGCCTTTTCTAGTAGAAACAGAGAGATTTACCTTACGCTCCTCTGGGACTTTAGCCTTTTTTGACTTTTTAGAGGCCTTTTTCGGCTGTTTTGGCGGATTTTTAACAGGTTTTTTAGCCGAATTTGCCTTCTGAGGCGTTTTACGGGCCTTTTTAGAGGTTTTAGTCGTTAAGTGGGCATCTTTCCCACCTTTTTCAAAATTGCTGTTAAAATGGCGATTTTGAACCTCTTCAAAGGCATCAACAGATACGGAAGCGTTTTTCTGGCGCTCTTCGAAGTCTTTTTTAATTTTTGGTAGGCGCTGTTTGCTCATTTCCATAAGACGAGCACGGCGCTCTTGTTCTTGTTGATTCACTATATTAATTTCCTTTTTTACATCGAACTAGTATCAAGCGTTACCTCCGCAGATAGACACCAGTACAAGAATTATTGATACTCTTATTATAGCAAAGATTACATTTTTTTGCAACCCCAGCCTCGACAAGCAAAGAAGAAGTCCTTTCGTAAGCCCGCTGCGCGAGCGCCTGTCTTTACAGGGCTCGCTTGCTGTGCGCCGAGCTTCGGCGCACACGCTTACGAAAAGACTTCTTCTTTGCTTGTCTGTTGCAGTTTGCCAATTAGCGATAGTTAGGCAGTAGCTTCTGCTGGTTTTTCTTCGGTAGCAGGAGTTTCTTCAGGTTTCTCCGCAGGAGTTTCTTCGACGACGGTAACGTCGTTTACCGCGGTACGGTCGAAGTTCTTCGCAGTAAGACGAGCGGATTTACCGGAACGCTCACGGAGGTAGCTGAGATTCTTGCGGCGAACCTTAGCGCGCTTGACAATTTCGATTTTCTCGATTAGCGGGCTATGGATAAGGAAAGATTTCTCTACACCAACGCCACTTGCGATTTTACGGACGGTAATTCTAGCGGTATGGGAATCCTTACGGTCGGTACGGATAACGACACCTTCGAATACCTGTAGGCGGAATTTTTCGCCTTCCTTGATTTTTTGGGTGACTTTAACGGTATCACCTGAACGAACATCCACCACAGCTTTCTTCTTCTGCTCGTCACCGATCTTCTTTAGAATAGAAAAACTCATAATTTAGCCTTTTATATTAACACTTGACCTATTTTAACATACTTTTACGAAAAAGAAAAGGGGTAAAAGGCTAAATTACGCGGGAAACTTCTTCAAGAGAGGTATCACCCCTTAATGCGGCGAGTATTCCCTTCTGTTCGAGAGTGAGCATACCGAGTTTTTTAGCGGTCTTTTCGATGGCATCGGTGTTAATATCTTGGACGTCGCCCCTGATATAAGCCTGAATTTCCTCGGAAACGATAAGCTGTTCCATGATAACGGTGCGTCCCTTATAGCCAAACGGATCATCTTCGCTGTTTGGAACTGGTTTATAGAGGGTGAGATTGTCTAAATTGACATTATGGTCGCGGAGGACTTCCTCTGGGACACCCTTAAAGGTTTCGCGGATGTATCTAGCGGTAGCTTCATCAGGGGTATAGGCCTGTTTCGTATCAGAGAGCTTGCGGACAAGGCGCTGAGCGATAACGAGGCGGATACTGCTACTGAAAATTGGGTTGGTGCCGATGAGATCAATCATACGGGAAAAGGCGGCGGCAGTAGTATTAGCGTGGAAAGAACTAAGAACGAGGTGGCCAGTGATAGAAGCCTGGATAGCGGTACGGGCAGTATCAGCATCACGAATCTCGCCGACCATCACGACATCCGGATCGAGACGGAGAACGGAACGCAGACCGTCACCGAAACTTTGACCATTAGTAGTGTCGATTGGAATTTGCGAAATACCAGTAATACCATATTCCACCGGGTCCTCAAGAGTGATAATCTTACGGTCCGTAGTATTTAAAGCGTTAATAATAGAGTAAAGAGTAGTAGATTTACCAGAGCCGGTAGGTCCGACCATGAGAACGAGGCCGCGAGGGTGCGAGATGACTTCATCAACCTCTTTACGCTCTTCCTTAGAAAGGCCGAGAAGGTCGAGATTTAATAGGCTTTCGTCGAAGTTAAAGAGACGAAGAACAGCATCCTGACCGTACATTGTCGGGACAGTTTCGACACGGATGTTTAAGAGGTGAGTTACACCGTTTCTAGTAATATCCTTTTGCATGTGGCCAGATTGCGGGGTGTTTGCTGCAGAAGAAACTCCTGCACGGCTAGAAAGTTCGCCCATAATGACACGGTAGCGGTCGCGAGAAAGGTTTGCGACGGGGTGGAGAATACCGTCAACACGCATGCGGATGCGAATTTCTTGACGTAGATTTTCGATATGGATATCGGAGGCGCCGAGTTTATCGGCTTGGTCGAGAAGGAAATCGAAGACTTTTTCGGTAGAAACGCTGTCTAGAGTCTGCGAAACGCTAGCGATAGTCTCGGAATCGCCCTCATCAGAGATACGGATATCGTCATAATGTACTTCCTGCGGAGGATCGTGGCGAAGCATAAAAACCTGGAAAGCGGAATTACTAACTAGGAAGAAATCTACGCGTTGACCCTCAGCTTCATAGTCGGCACGAAGTTTCTGGATGAAACTACGCGGGGTTTGAGAGGTGATGATAAATTGGTAACTTTCGCCGTTTGCACCCTTTTGGACGGGGATGATGAAGTTCTTACGCATTTCTTGCTTGTCAAGAACTCCGTGGACAAGTGGTAGGGTGTGTTCAAAACTTCTAGTATCTAAGTATGGAAAACCGAGAATGCGAGCGCGACTAGCGGTAGCCTGTTCCTCATTATCGCGACGTTTGCGCTGTATCTCGGATTCATCCATTCGATATTATGCCTTGCTTACATTATTTAAGGTGTAATCACCGTTAGAATTTTTCGAGAAAGTAACAATATATTCCGTAAAATCGCCATAATTATTCTCGTCAATCATAAAGGCGTTCATGGCTTCGTCGGATTCAAACTGTTCCGGGGTTTTAATGCGAGTTTTAGTATCGGATGCGGTGATATCGTTATAAATACCGGGTTCTTCTGTATCCTTCGTAATAACAGAGCCGATACGGAGACGAACGGTAGCAGTATCGCCATCGACTGATACGTCCGACTTATAGGCTAGGTCAGGATTAGTAGCAGCATTACCACATTTTTTCGTAACGTAGAAAACATCGGTACTACTATCGTAAATATAGCCAGGGCAATAATTAGACGGGACGATATTCGGCTCGGTACCGAAAATCGAGATAAAACGTTCTTTTACGCGCGCGGCGGGGATGTATTCTGGAAAGTTCTCGTATGGAGAATTATCTGCTGGTTGGTATTCGTCCATAAGGGAGTGGACGGCGACACCTAATCTATCAGCGTCGTTAAATGTATTGTCTAAAAAACGGGTGAAAATACCCTCGTAGTTAGAAACGCGATAGGAGCTAGTGTAGGCCGGCTGCTCCTCTGAGTTCGCCATGCTAAGGTAAGAAACTTTAGCGATAAGGTCCGACTCGACGAAGGCATCGACTGCGGCGTCGTTTACGCGGGTCTGCTCGGTATTAACCTTAGATTTTAAAATGATTTCACGGTCAATGTAGATTCCGCCGATGACGCCGAGAATAAGAATAATGGCGACGATAAGGACGGCAAAGACGGTCTTTACAACCGAGTTTTTACAATGAGCACAACTGCAGCTAGCGGGATGTTCGGACTGGGTAGATTCCCTATGCTCGAAATTATGCGCGGCCGGAGTAGGGTCGTCGGTAGATACCCGATAGGAAGGCTGAGTGCTTTCTGCCGCGATCGAACGGCTCGGCGATGAGCTAGTTACTCCAAAGGTAGGCTGATGACTAAAATTAGCTGGTTTAATAGTAGTTGGTGGCGTTTTTGTTTTATGTTTATTATGATGTGCTTGTCCGCTGACTAGTGGATCCATAAAAATACCTCTTTATTATATAACCCTTTTGCTTAATTATAGCATAAGATTTTTGTGAGTGGAAGTGTGATTTTTATAAAAAATAAGACCATTTTGGCCTATGGTATGCCCAGAGGGATTCGAACCCCCGACCCCTTGTTCCGAAGACAAGTGCTCTAATCCGCTGAGCTATGGGCACATAATATGCTTATTATATCATAATAAGACAAGCCCGGCAAATGCCGTGATTTAGCAGTCTTGACATGAGAGTGCTAGTTGATTATAATTATTATATATGACAAAACGTGATTATTATGAAGTGTTGGGCGTTGGTAAAAATGCCTCTGATGATGAGATTAAGAAGGCTTATCGTAAGCTGGCGATTAAGTATCATCCGGATAAAAACCCTGGGGATAAGGAAGCTGAGGCAAAGTTTAAGGAAATTTCCGAGGCGCATGAAGTGCTTTCGGATAAACAGAAGCGTGCTCGCTATGACCAGTTTGGTCACGCGGGGGTAAATGGTGGCGCTGCTGGAGGCGGGAACCCGTTCGGTGCGGGAGGTAATCCGTTCGGGAACTTTAACGGACAGGAATTCCATTTCGACTTTGGCGGTGGTGGACTGGACGATATTCTTGGTGCAATGTTTGGCTTTGGTGGTGGGCCACGTGGGCCGCGCCGAGGAGCGGACTACCGTACTTCCCTAACAGTTACTTTCGAAGAGGCGATTTTTGGAACGAGTAGGAAGATAAATGTAAATGGACAAGAGATAAAATTAAAAGTTCCGGCTGGCATTGATGACGGGCAGTCTATTAGACTTTCCGGCAGGGGTGGCGATGCACCGGAAAAAAGTGGGGAGAAGGGCGACCTTTATGTCCAAATTCACGTTAAACCGCATAAACACTTAACACGCGAAGGCATTATTATCCTTTCCGAGGAAAAAATTTCCATGGTTGATGCAGCATTAGGTACCGAGATAGAGGTAGAGACGGTTGATGGACCGATTACGATGAAAGTTCCAGCCGGGACGCAGTCTAATACACCGTTTAAGCTGTCTGGGCATGGGGTTCCTTTCCGAGCTGATGGCGATCGTGGGCCACATATCGTTACTATCATTGTAGAGACACCGAAAAATCTTTCGAAAAAGCAAAAAGAGCTGCTCGAAGAGTTTCGTAATACCAAAAAACGCGGTTTGTTTAATCGCTAATATGGTATAATGGGGGATATGAAGAAGTTGTTAGTGATTTCGTTAGTTGCGGTGGTTCTGGTTTCGCCGGTTTCGGCGTTGTCGGAAGAGCAGACTAGCGAGATTTCTCAGTCTTGTTCAACGATAAAACAACATCTTAAAAATCTCCAACTTGCTGATTCGCGTACGCGTTCGTTTTTAGGAACTGCGTATCAAGATTTTTTGGTTAGTTATATCACGCCACTAAATGTTAACTTAGTGAAGAATAATCGCCCTTCGACGACGATTTCGGGTATTTATTCGGATATTCTAGATACAAGGGCAAAGTTTAACAGCCGATTTACGACTTATAGTCAGATTTTTGAGCAGCTCTTAGCAATGGACTGTCAGAAAGAGCCGGAGAATTTTTATGCCAAAATCGAAGAAGCGAGAGAAGCGCGCGGGAAGTTAGAATCCTCGACAAAGAAAATGCGCTCGCTACTCGGTAATCATTATACCGCGGTACAAAAATTAGAGGAGGGTCTATGACGAAGAAATCGGAGAAGCCGATGAATTACAATCTTTCCATACTAGGTTTGGCAGCAATTATAATTGCAGTTGCTACGACTTCGCTTAGCATCATTATTTATCATAATTCTGGCGATATCTATTTAGACCGTTCGCGCCCTGGTTTTTTACCGGATGAGAAGGAGGCGGCGGAAGCCGATAATGTAAAGAAGGAAAATTATACTTTTTCCGAAAATGCAGATGTTAATAAAAATACAATGGAAGAGTATTTAGAGCATTATCAGACCGAGCTAAATAACCTAGATAAAATTCAGGAGCCGTTTTCGAAAGATGCGTTATCTGACGAAGCGTTAGGCTTGCCAAAGGAAGAACTGAAAGACGGAGAGCAGAGTTAATGAGCGTATTAGAGGAAATGCTACTAAGAAATGGGGTGATTGTCCGAAACTCCGATGGCACGGCCTCGTATATCGAGGGAAGCCTAGTAAGCAATTCCCTAGTGATACGAAATAGTAGTGGCCTCGTAACGCACCGTATTGAGAGAAGCGAGCGTGGCGGGAACGATTTAGTAGTAAGAAATGTATCTACTGGCTTAGTAGAAGAATATCTTTATAATGCAGTTTCTTTGATATGCTAAAATTAACGCGTAATTACTTTTACGTTGTTTTTGACGAACTCTAAATCTTTGTTAAATTGTTCTACGTCCGAATTATGAAGAATTATTATTGCGGTGGCCTTGTAGCCGTCGGAAGATTTTCCGGAATATTCTCCCGGTTTGACTTTTATGCTTAAATATTCAAGGGAAGGGAGCTCATTTAGCTCGGCTTCGGAGCTAAGTTCGACGAAATTTCCGGGGTTGTGCGGGAAGAGTTCGAGGACGGCGACTGGCTCGTTCTTTTTCGCGGAGATTTCTGGCATTTCGCCAGTCGCGATTTTTAGAGCGTTCATATTTATATCGATACCGTTCGCCAACATGTACATACGCGACCTATAACCACCATTTCTAGCACCGATTTCCACGATTCTTGGGCCGGATTTTGTCATGATGATTTCAATATGAGCAGGGGAGTTTTTCATGCCGAGAGCTTCGCAACCCAATTTTGCACAGTTTAGGAATTTTTCCTGGTCTTCGCTTGATAATCTCGATGGTAAAATACGGCTATAGTGGAAATTATCGTCGTAGCCAACCTCATAGCCAGTTTGATAATCGACGATTTCTTTCATGACGTGAGGAACGCCGTTTTTATCGACGAAAGCATCGACGGAATGGACGGAACCTTTGAGGAACTCCTCGATGAGGAGCTTCGGCTCGCGGTCCGGGGCGTATTTTTGATAGATTTTATCGACAACTTTTAGAGTTTTTTGATAATTTTCTAGTAGTTCGTCTAAGTTCTCCGACTTTGTGACTAGTAGGCTTTTTGACAAATTCGCAGGTTTAATAATTAGCGGAAAATCGTGAGTTTTTGCGAAATTTATTACGTCATCTTCAGTTTTTATCTCGTAGAAATCTGGGCTGATTTTTTCCGGGGCAAGGGCGAAGGCTTTCCGCATGAGGTATTTATCGGTACATTTTTCGGCGGCGGAGACGGGAATTGTATAAGTGCCTAAATCTTCTCCAATCCAAGACATCGGCAAAATATAATTCTCATAAGCGGTCATTAGCAGGTCTGGCTTTTCTAATAAATCACGAACGGTTTCTAGGACTTTTTCCCTACTAGAATAGTCGCAAAGGACGCGACGTTTAAATTTTTTATCGGGGTATTTAGTAGTTTTTATATCAGTCAGGGTGGTATATTCGATTCCGTTTTCTAGGAGAAAATTCGTTAGTCCAGAGAACTTTTTACCGATTACTAAAGCGTGTCTCATATTGACATTGTATCATACTTATGATACTCTTTCAATAAGACTAGATTGATATCAACTAAAGCGGAAAATTACTATGACCGAAGTGAATAAACCGATTATTGGTCGTTCGTGTGAACTTACTTTCGTTGGTTTTTCTAATGAGAAAGTTCCGGCGAAAATCGACACCGGCGCTTATCACTCTTCTGTACATGCGGAAAATATATACGTTGATGATAATGATGTTTTACATTTTACATTATTCGGTGGACATCCAGTAACGAAGGAGCTTGCGGCGGAAACTTATGCCGAAAAATACAAAACTGCCGAGATAGAAAATTCTTTTGGCGATAGAGAAGTCCGATATGAGGTCGAGCTAGAAGTCGAGATTGATGGCAGACGTTATAAAACTCCGTTTACATTAGCAAATCGGAGTAAGAAAATTTACCCTGTATTACTTGGTCGGTTGTTGTTAAATCATAATTTCCTAGTTGATACGGCACAAACTACGGTCGACCGTAAACAATTAAAGCAAAAATTTGAAGAAGGAAGGAGCTAGTATGAAGATAGCGATTCTATCTAATGGCCCAGCAAATTATTCCACCCAGAGATTAGTAGAAGAGGCCGAAAAACATGGACATGACGCGCGTGTGATAAAATATAAAAATTGTTATCTTTCGCTAGATGATAAACATCCGAATGTGTTCTATGACGGAAATATGGTTACGGGTTTTGATGTAATTATCCCGAGAATTGCGAATTATATGACGCGTTATGGTTGCGCCATCGTGCGCCAGTTCGAGATGCAGGGGGTTTGGACGGCGTCTAGCTCTATCGCGATCACACGCGCGAGAGATAAGTTGCGTTCGGCGCAGATTCTGGCGAGAGCTGGTGTAGAAACTCCGAAGACGCTCGTTTCGCGTAATACCGCGGACATTGATAACCTGCTCGAACAGATTGGTCTGCCGGTAGTGATTAAGCTAGCTACGGGAACGCACGGGAACGGCGTGGTGCTTGCCGACACAAAGAAGGCGGCGCGCTCCGCCCTGCAAGCTTTCTACCTTTATAATGAGGACGGGACAAACATTTTACTCCAGGAGTTTATTGAGGAATCTGCGGGGACGGACATTCGTGCTTTCGTAGTTGGTTCTCAGGTAGTCGCGAGCTATCGTAGGCAGTCTCTAGATGATGAATTTCGTTCGAACTTGCATAAGGGCGGCGAGGGTACACCGATAAAATTGACTGTTCAGGAAAAGCATATGGCAGTACGAGCGGCGAAAGCTATGGGACTACATATAGCCGGTGTAGATATGATGCGTAGCAATCGCGGACCGTTAGTCCTAGAAGTAAATGCCTCTCCTGGCTTTGGAATTGAGAAAATTACTGGGCGAAATGTCGCCGAGAAGATTATTGAGTATGTGGAGCATAACTCATCACGTCGTAATACGAAAGATAGGGTCGGGGCTTAATTGATATCTAAGACTTTTCACCCTTCTTGGGTGATAGTCTATTGCGCTTTTGGTATTATCGTCGGGGATATTTTGATGCATATTTTCCGGTTTAGCTTTTTTGGTCCTCTGTTATGGTTAATTTTAGCACTGACGGTATTAGTATTTGCAATCCTAGTGCCGAGAGGATTTATGCTTATGCTAGCTTTTATTGCGGGAATGATTTTAGTTGCGTTTAGAATTACGCCGGATATAATTACAGAGAAGAATTTTCAGAATTTAGTTGATAAAACCGTGACGATTTCTGGAAATGTACAGAGAGACCCGGATAGGTCCGAGGGGAAGTCGTCGTTAATTTTAGTAAATCCAGAGATTGACGGGAGCAGCTTTTCGGGGAAGGTTTATGTAACTTTTTCCAGTGGGGTTAGCGAGGTGCGGCGCGGGGATAAAATTACTATAAATGGGAAAGTTGGCGAAGGGTTTGGAACTTATGTCGCATCGATGTATCGGCCGGAATTAAAGGCAATTTCGCGGCCAGAGCCCGGAGATTTCTTTCTAGATTTTCGTGACTTTTTTGCGGGTAAAATTCGCGAGTTTGTACCAGAAAAAGAATCCGGCGTGGCGCTAGGGTACTTGCTCGGAATTAGAAATGGGGTGGATGAAGGGTTTGAAGCGGCACTATGCATTGTGGGGTTAACGCATATTATCGTTGCCTCAGGAACGCACTTGTCGATTTTAACCTCTTTTGCGAAAAAGATTTTTGGTAAAATTTCACGATTTTCTGGATTTGCATTTGCGGGACTATTAGTGATTAGCTTCGTCGGAATTACGGGTTTGACGCCGAGTATGAGTAGAGCGGGGCTAGTCGCTTTGACAAGTTTAGTCGCGTGGTATCTCGGACGAGATATGAAGGCATGGCGAATTATCCTGTTAGCGATGGCGATTACGCTACTTTACGCGCCGACAAATTTACTTGATTTGGCATGGCTACTTTCATTTGCCTCATATATTGGAATTTTAATTATTGCGCCGATTTTAGCAGATTTCTTTTTTGGCAAGGTACAGAAACCGGGATTTATCGCCAATACCATCATAGTTAGCCTTTCCGCGACACTACTCTGTACGCCGATTTTGCTTTATTTTTACGGTTCAGTATCACTAATTTCTATTCTGGCGAACCTGTTGATTTTGCCGACGATTTCGGCTGTGATGATAATAACTTTACTGACTGGGGTGTTTTCCTGCTTCGAGCTAGGGTTTTTCGCTACGATATTTGGAAATATTACCCGTTTGATTATAGACTATCACTTTGCGATTGTGAATTTCCTAAGCGAGCAGACGGCTTTTCTAATAAAAATAGAGAGCGGGAACCTTTTAGTTTTTGCTCTCTATTTAATCTTTGTTCCGGCGTTGCTAATTCCTTTCAACAAACGTCTTAATAAAAGTAGTGCCAGTACAGTCATGGTAGAAATTCCTTCCTAGAGTTCCCCGTTATCTACTTCGTCATTGTCGCCGTTTTTACAGCCATCGGCGCTATAGTAACAGTCCCAGGTTATGTCTCCCTCGAAGGTGCTGTCCTTTTCCTGAGAGGTTTGGGCGGTTTGGGCAGACTGTGCGGGTTGTTTAGGCTGCTGAGATTGTTGAGATTGCTTAGTTTGTTGAGTGGTTTTTGTAGTGTTTTTCTTTGTGTTAGTGGTAGATTTTTTCGTAGTTTTAGTCGATTTTGTGGTTTTCTCGATGTCACCAGTTTTAGTAATTACCCAGCCGGAATTTGAGGTATTATTAGCTGATGCGTTTTCGCCAGTCTGAGCGTTGTCGGTCGATTCGTTGCTAGCCGTTTCATTATTAGCTGTTTCATTACTGGTTGTTTCGTTGTTGGTTGTTTCGTTGTTGGTTACCTCTGGGAATTTCACCTCGATTTCGCTGTCTGCGGTAGTTTGCGTAGATTCAGGGGTCTGATTCGTGATTAATTTTATAATGCTAAAAGTAGCGATGCCGATAACAATACCGCTAAAAAGTACCGCGCCAGTTAGTATTAGGCGGTTTTTCTTGCGTATCTTTGCTTCGTTTTTACGCTCTTTAGCGATACTTTTACGAAGCTTATCGGTTCTATCGCGCACATTTAGGGATTCAAACACCTTATCAACAATATCCATACCTATATTATAGCACAAGTGGAGTAAAAAGTCAATGATTTGCAGTTTTGAGAATAGTTTATTCTGTGATATACTAATTATAAAATAAGGAGTAAAATGGAGAAAAATAGGCTTATTCTGATTACCAATCCTGGTAGCAGTTCACGAAAATACGCACTTTATAAAGGTCAGGAGCTAGTTTGTTCCCTGCATTTTGAGTTTGAGGGGAAAGGAATTATTTGTACACTCGCAAAGGCGGACGGTTCTAAAAAGGTTCTAAAGCAGCCATTCAAAGAATTGACTTCGACAGTTGCAAATATTAACCGTATTCTTACGGAAGAAGGCTATCTAGGTGGCATGACGAAGCTAGACGCAATTTTGGCGCGCGTGGCTTGCCCTGGAGAATACTTTACTCAGGATCATATTGTCGATGAGGAGTATCTAAAAGTTTTAGATAAGGCGAGGAAACGTGCTCCGCTTCATGTACCGGTAGTAGCCGGGGAGATTGAGCATTTTGTAAAATCGTTTAAGGGAACACCGATTATCGCGATTTCGGATTCTTCGTTCCATGCAGACCGTCCAGATTTGATGAAATATTACGCTTTTGATACGGAACTTGCGGATAAAGCTGACGTAAAGCGTTTTGGCTATCATGGGCTTTCGGTTGGTTCGATCGTAAATTATATGAAGTCTCAGGATATCTTACCAGAGAAATTGATTGTTTGTCATCTCGGTTCTGGCTCTTCGGTGACCGCGGTATTTGATGGCAAATCGCTTGATACGTCTATGGGTTATACTCCGCTAGAGGGTCTAATGATGGCGACGAGGACTGGAAATATTGATCCGGCAGCAGCGCTTAGGTTGAAACACTATCTCAAATACGAGGCGGACGAGTCTATTGAGAAATATCTAAACAAGTCTTGTGGCTTACTCGGTGTGTCTGGACAGAGTGATGACATGCGCGAGATTTTGCGCCTGCGCGACGAGGGTGACAAACGCGGAACTTTTGCTCACGCAATGTTCGTTTATAAGGTTCAGAGTCTAATTGGGCAGATGGCAGCTTCGCTTGGCGGAGTGGATGCAATCGTCTTTACCGCGACAATCGGCGAACGTAGTGATGAGATTCGTAGAACGGTTACACAGAAACTATCGTATCTAGGTTTTGCGATTGATGATGCTAAAAATGTGGCAGAGCAAACCGAAAGGCACGTAGATATCTCTGCGGATGGCTCGAAGCCGGTCTGGGTAATTAGGACCGACGAGTTCGAAGAAATGATTAGGCGCGCAGGTGAAGTGCTAGACAAGCTAGCCTAGTGCCCTGGGAGATAAAACTAATAGCCTATGTCGGCGCCAGATATATCACCCCTGTCTTTACAGGGGTGATATTCTGGCTTGTGAGGCGTGCTACGCCTCACAGCCCGACATAGACTATTAGTTTTATCTCTCTGGTACCAGATTAGTTCTTTTTGACGTCTTCGGCTTTTTTCTTGATGTCGTTGGCTTTATTCTTGATGGTATCTTTAGTCTCGTCGATTTTGGTTCCGATGGCGTCCTTAGTTTCGTTGATTTTGGCCTCGATGACATCCTTAACATGTTCGCCTTTTAGGTTGTAGTAGAAACCTGTCATAGCAGCATTGTAATAAGGGAGCACGTAGATAGCAGCGATGCCGAAGGTTAGAATACAGAGTAGTATCCATGGGATAAAGGACAGCTCGAGGATGAAATATTCCATTTTGTGCCCTTCCATCATTGCCATTGAACGCTTAATGGCTTCATCGGCTTCCATTTTTGGGTGTTCTGCGAGGATAAAGAAGGCCTGGGAATACGATATGGATTTTATGATACCTGGAATAATAAATAGGAGTGTCCAGAGGAAAGTGAGAACGGTAATTTCAATCTGCGCAACGAGGGTGCGGAGAAAATTATTGTTAGAGAAACCGATAAACATATCCTCAATCTTAGGGCTACGATTTTTTGGACCGACTATGTCTAGGTAGATTTTAGCGAAGGCATAATTTAGAGGACCGCCAGCGATAAGCGTAACTAGCGTATAGGCAGCAGCGACAAATACCGCACCGATAAAACCGAAAATCGCCCAGACGATTAATTCCATCGCAAACAAAATCCAGATACGATTTTTAATACGTATCTTTGCGTGTGTCTTTAATTTGTCGCGTTCTATAGCCATTTTGATCAAATCTCCATTTATTATTAGATGTTTTTATGATATCATAAGATTATGAAAAGTAGCAAGTTTTTGACAATTCTTGGTTATGTATTAAAATGCGCTATATCTGTGTCTGGGGTAGTGTTTTTAATTATCACGTTTGCCTCGGGGGAACAGGGTTCTAAGGTTTGGAGAAGTATTGCGACGATTGTGTTGCCATTTTTGCCAGATTTTCTAAGGCTGATTGGGCTAAAGGTGTCTAGGAGACTGGAGATTTGGTATTATATATTCTTAATTGCGGCATTGGTCGTAGGAATGGACTTAGAACTATATAAGCATTCGTACTGGTATGATAAGGTTGTGCATGGCTCTTCTGGGACTTTGATGGTGTTTGTGGCGAGAGAGATATTAGAGCAGGCCTCGGGGAATCCGGATAAGTTATGGTTTAAGGCGCTGTTCGCTATGGGGATGGTAGCACTATCGGCAGTTTTATGGGAATGTTTTGAGTTTGCGGCCGACCAGCTGCTCGGTCAGAGTATGCAACAGTTAATTTCTGTTGGGGTGGAAGACACGATGTGGGATATGATTTCAGCGACTACTGGTGGTATTATCGGGATAGTGATAGCTTTCCCAGTCAAACGCGTGCGTAAATAGCAAGTGCGTGCGCTTGTAGCGTGTTTATGCTAAAATAGAAGCATGAGAAAACGGGTGTTTTTTGCGATTATATTGTTTATTGTAGGTATAGCCTCGGGAGTTTCGGCGATGATTTTGATGAATTATATGCAGAGGGCTGGTTCGGAAAACGCGGTAAAGAATGCCCAAGAGATGGCTAATATTACTACTGTTCCTGGCAAGGCGATTAGCACTGGCGGCGATATAGCGGAGACAAATCCATATTGGCAGTTTATAAAAATGGAGCTGATAAAGGCGGATTTATCAGAGCTGAGAAAAATAAATCCGGAAGCAACGGGCTGGGTGAGAATTGCGGGTACAGGGGTAGATATGCCTTTTGTGCAGACGGATAATAATGATTTTTATATAAACCATAGTTTTAACAAGAGCAGTAACGGTGATGGTTGGATTTTTCTAGATTCTAGGAATGACCGAAACTTATCTGATAGTAATAATATCTTATATGCGCATGGGAATAGCAAGTCTATGATGTTTGACAAGTTAAGGGAGGTACTTTCTAACGGGTGGCTCTCTGACAGGGCTAATTTTGTGATAAGGACTTCTACGGACGAGGCAAGTAAGACGTGGCAGGTATTCTCAATCTATAAAGAGAAAGGGACGGAACACTTGGTTGCTAAGTTTGGAACGGATGATGACTTTGCGGATTATATCAAGAAAGTCCTAGATAAATCTAAGTATGGATTTTCCACTCCAGTATCTAGTATTGACAAAATTTTGACGATTTCTACGAAGGTTGGCGATGATGAATATGCCGTAATGCATGCAAAATTGATAAAAAGTTCGTAATTTTATAAAGTTTTTTGCTCCTACCCCTGTATTAGCACTCTTGACAGTAGAGTGCTAATTTGCTATTATAGAGGTAGGTGTTAGCAGTCTAACATATCGAGTGCTAGTCCACCAGAACGGACTTGGATACGCAAGACGAGCTAACCGCGAATTGAAAATTATAATATGGAGGAAAAATAATGGGAAAAATTATTGGTATTGACCTCGGTACGACAAACTCGGCTTTTGCCTATATGGTAGCCGGGAAACCTGAGGTAATTACTAATGCAGAGGGCGACCGCACGACACCATCGGTAGTAGCCGTAACAAAGAAGGGCGAGCGCCTAGTAGGAAAGGTTGCACAGCGTCAGCGTGTTACTAATCCGAAAAATACGATTTATGGTATTAAACGCTTGATTGGTCGTAAGTTTAACGATAAAGAGGTCCAACGCGATCTAGATATCATGCCTTATAAGATTATCAAGAAAGGTAATGGTGTAGGCGTTGAGCTAGACGGAAAAGAATATACTCCGGAAGAGATTTCGGCGATGATTCTTTCGAAAATTAAAGCTGACGCCGAGGCATTTCTTGGTGAAAAGGTAACCGAAGCGATTATTACGGTTCCAGCCTACTTCGACGACTCCCAGCGTCAGGCTACGAAAGATGCTGGTAAGATTGCCGGTCTAGAGGTAAAGCGTATTATTAACGAGCCGACCGCAGCAGCGCTAGCTTATGGTCTAGAAAGTAAAAAAGACGAGCAGATTGCCGTATTCGACCTCGGTGGTGGTACGTTCGATGTTTCAATCTTGGAACTTGGAGACGGTGTCTTTGAAGTGAAATCGACAAACGGCGATACACACCTAGGCGGCGAGGACTTTGATAATATTATCGTTAATTACCTCATTGATGAGTTCAAGAAAGAAAGCGGGATTGATATCAAGGATGATGCAGCAGCGATGCAGCGCATTAAAGATGAGGCTGAGAAAGCGAAAAAGGAGCTTTCTAGCGCAACTTCTACCGATATTAACTTACCGTTCTTGACCGCAGACGAAGATGGTCCAAAGCACTTTGAGACTACTCTTTCCCGTGCGAAACTAGAAGAGCTCGTTCAGCCGCTACTCGAACGTCTAGCAGAGCCAGTGGAAAAAGCATTAAAAGACGCTAAACTCAAGGCTTCCGATATCGATGAGGTAGTGATGGTCGGTGGTATGACCCGTATGCCAGCAGTCGTTGAGAAGGTGAAAGCAATCTTTGGTCGCGACCCGATGCAGGGTGTAAACCCGGACGAAGTCGTGGCGGTAGGCGCTGCGGTTCAGGGCGGCGTACTTCAGGGCGATGTAAAAGATGTTCTGCTTCTAGATGTTACCCCGTTGTCCTTAGGTATCGAAACTATGGGCGGCGTATCGACGAAGCTAATTGACCGCAACACGACTATCCCGACATCTAAATCTGAGGTGTTCTCTACTGCGGCGGATAATCAGCCTAGCGTGGAAATTCACGTCTTACAAGGTGAGCGTGAAATGGCGGCGGACAACAAGTCTCTTGGTCGCTTTATCCTCGACGGAATCGCTCCAGCCCCACGTGGTATTCCACAGATTGAAGTTACCTTTAACCTTGACGCTAACGGTATTCTAAATGTTACCGCAAAAGATAAGGGGACCGGAAAAGAGCAGTCGATTACCATCCAAAACTCTGGGAATATGAGCAAGGAAGATATCGAGAAGGCTGCGCGCGAAGCTGAAGAACACGCAGAAGAAGATAAGAAGAAACGCGAGGCTATCGACGCGAAAAATCAGCTTGAAAATGCTATTTATCAGGCGGAAAAAATGCCTTCTGAATATAAGGATAAAATCTCCGATGATGATAAGAAGGTGATAACCGACGCGGTCGCCGAGGCTAAGAAGGTTCTCGAAGAAAATAATTCTGATAAGGAGAAATTAGAAGCTGCCGCGAAGGAACTTTCCGAAAAGATTATGCCGATTGGTGCAAAAATGTATCAGGCAGAATCTGGTTCGGATAAAGGCACTGGTGAAAGCGCTAGTGAAAAGGCTTCTAACAGTAAGTCTTCCGACGGGGATGAGCCGATTGAGGGTGAGGTTGTAGATAAATAATCTCCGTACTCACGTTTAGGGGCTAAGCCTTTCAGCTTAGCTCCTTTTAATACGGGCGATGAATTTGCGGAGGTGGAAGTAGAGGTCTTTACGGAATTGGAAGATGATGTAGAGAACGCTTAGCCCGGCGAGGGCGACGAGTGCCCAAAAAGCGATAAAAGAGGTTTTATCTGGGTCACCGGTAACCGGGACGAGGGCGTAATCTGCGCCGCTATTGGTCTTTACCTTACGGCAACGGTTTGTTTCCGGATTACGTTCATAGCCCTCTTTGCAGGGAGTGGGTTCGCTGCTGGCGGACGAAGCAGACTTACAACGGCCGGTCTCAGGGTTACGGTATTTCCCTGCCGGGCAAGGCGTAACGGAGGAGATTGTGCTAGCTTTAACACAATTGCCAGTTTCAGAATTAAGGACTTTTCCGAATGGACAAGTCTGGAACTCCTGATAGAAATTCGCGGAGCCTGGAGTGGGGGTGTAGGTAGTGCGCCAAAGATTATCGGTAAGAGCATAGGCTGTGCCTTTTTTCTGCCCGTGCGGATAGGTAAGCGTATCTAGGGTATCGCCAGTAGTATCGATTAGCTCAATCTTATTTTCGGAGTTGGGATTTTTGGTGAAAGTAAACTTATCGGGGCGATAAACGTAAAATTCCGAGGGGTAAAGTTCGGAGATCGAATTATTCTCAATAGAGGCGTTAGTAGTAACAATTTGATAATATTTATTTTTATACTTGACCTGACAACCGGACATATTTATTATTTCGTCCGTAGGGTTATATAGCTCGAGGAATTGTTCGGAGGAGTTTTCCTCGTAATAGGAAAGCAACTCGGTAAATCCTAGACCTTTACATTTAGAGGTGACCGTCTTTACCTCGACTGGGGCTAGCGAATTCTCCGGGGTGGGCTCGGCAGTATCTTCGGGAAGATAGAAGCCGGCTACGAAGTTTGGTATATAGTTCTCTCGGAAGGTTATTTCGCGGGTTTTAGAATCGCGAACGAGGGTTCCGGGAGAGTTGTTAGTAAATTTCGCGGCGCAGCCGCTCTTCCCTGTCCAACAGATAGAATCGAGGACTTGCTCGCCGTCATCGGTCGTATAGACGAGTTCTAGGGAACCGTTCATGGCGAGAGTTTTACTATAAATCACATCGGCGATTTCGCGATAGGAGCCGGTTTCGGCGAGAATATTCTTAATTTCCGGAGACTTATCGAGGCGTAAGACGATGTCCTTCTCAATCATAAAACTTCCAGACGGGAATTCAAAAATCGGATAGACATTACCGTTACTGTTAATATAACGTAGAGAGAGGTTATCTAGCGGAAGCGAGAAATTTGAACTATTTTCCAGCTCAATCGCTTCGCCGGTTTCGGATACATCGTTAATCTTAAAACCGGGGTTAATTGATTTGATAAAGAGATGCTCTTTCAGGAGATTAAAGTAATCAGACGAGGTAGGATTCGTGCCGTCGGGGTCGGAAGCGTTAGATTCGTCGGAATCCGTAGTTACGTCGGTCTTTTCGGGTTCGATAGACTCTTCGGCGGACGCGGGACTGATAGGCTCGTAGGAATCTTCCGTCGGGGGCGATTCGTTTTCAGATTCGGAGGTTACCGTAGAACTAGCCGTAGGGATAGCTGAGTTATCTTCGGTAGCTGAGGCAAGGAGCGTGGGGGTATTAGCCCCAAGGGCGAAAACTATAGCGTAAAGTACGCGGAGCGATTTGCTCATAAATTGAGCTTAGCAAAGTCGAAATATTTTTGCAAGCATAAGGGTTTTTATGGTATAATTTAAGAATGAACGACTTACTCGACTTGTTTATTATAGCACTAGCGGGATTAGTCCATGCGACTTTACAGCTAGGGATTTCGGCCTTGCTCTTGTTATACCACGCAAGTTTAGGGAAAAATGTCAAGAGAAAGACACGCGAATTGGTACGCGATTTTAACTTGGGAATTTCCTTGTTCATAGCTTTATTATTAGCAAGCACTTGTTTTGTTACACTAGTTATCTTCGGAGGGGCGTTACCGAAGTCGGCCTTAGTAATTTTGGTCGGGCTAATAGCGGCGATGGCGTTTGGGATATGGTTTTTATATTATCGGAAAAGTACGGGGACGGAATTATGGGTACCGAGAAGTTTCGCTAGGTTTATAACTGAAAGGGCAGACAAAACAGATGATGGGGTAGAGGCGTTTTCATTAGGTATGCTAATAGCCTGCGCGGAAGTGCCTTTTGCGATGCTTCTAATAATCACCGCGGCAAATAGCGTATTAAACTTACCACAACCGGTACAACTTTTAGCAATAGCAGTTTATGTTTTAATCGCTACGATGCCAATGTGGCTGGCACAATTGCTAATAAATAACGGAAAAACTATTGTTGATATACAGAGGTGGAGAGTGAAGAATAAGCAGTTCTTAAAAGTCATTTCGGGGGTTGGTTTTATTACCCTAGCGATTTTCTTGTTAGCATTTAAGGTAATGACGGATTTTTAGTATGAGCGTTTTGGGAAAAAGCAAAAACAAGTTGGTGAAAAGCAAAAGCGAGACGAGGATAGGCAGAAGCGGGTTGGCAAAAAGCATAGACCGCAAGAAAGTAAAAGTAGGTGGAAAGGTTTTTTCTAGATTACGCTTAAAAAGAGATATCATGCGGGAGGGGCGAGTTTTAAATAGGCATACCGGCGCAGTAGAAATGATTGCGGAAAGGGTTTGTGATGAGGTAGAAAAGTGGATAGGAGACAGACCGGAGATAACGGAGGCCGATTTAAACAGGGTAACCGCAGCGAGAATTCGTAAATATGATGTAGATTTAGCCTATGTTTATAGAAATCGTGGTAAAATAATATAAATGGGAATTAGTGTGAAGAAATATGATTTTGATATGATTGCGATTGGGGGAGGGGTTGCTGGTATTGCTGCGGCAGAAGCGGCGGCGAAGGCCGGGGCTAAGGTGGCAATCGTGGAAAAAGGAAAAATTGGTGGAGCGGCAGTAAATACACGAGATATACCTTATGCGGCGGGGCTAAATTTCTCCCATCTATACGCAGAGGCAATATACGGCTCGAGATTTGGGCTCTCTTCTGATAGGCTACGCTTTAATTACCCGACGGTATCGCATTGGCGAGAGAGAGTGGTCGCGAGAGAAGCTGCGGAGCTAAAGAAAGAACTAGAAGATTTAAAGATAGAATGTTTTAGAGGTAGAGCGCATTTTGTTGGTCCGCACGAAGTAGCGGTCGGGAAAGAGGGACGATTAACCGCGAGAAAGTTCTTAATCGCTACTGGGGTAGAACAAAAAGATTCTGGTATTATCGGCTTGGAAAATGTTCCGTATCTGACACCGGATGACGCGCTGAAAGTAGAAAGACCACCAAAGACGGTGATGATTGTAGGCGGCGGCGCGAGCGGAGTGGAAATTGCTCAATATTATGCCGAACTAGGTAGCAAGGTGGCGATTGCGGAGATTGCGGAAAGATTATTACCAAAAGAAGATGAGGAAGTCGGTCAGGTGCTAGAACAATACTTTACTAAAAGGTTTGATATAAAAATACTAGCAAGCACGAGAGTAATCGCGGTAGAAAGAGATGCTATCTCACCGAAGGTAATTTTCCTAAGGAATGGACAGGAGAAGATGGTGCGTGTCGAAACTATTGTAGTCGCTGCCGGGACAAAGCCGGCTACGGACATAGGTTTAGAAAATGCTGGGATGAGATTCTCGAAAAATGGTTCGTTTAAGGTTGACCAGATGCTACAGACGCCGTTGAAACATATTTACGCGGCAGGAGACGTATTACAGGGAGATAGCTCTACGGAAAAGGCCGTATATGAGGCAGGGATTGCGGTAAAAAATATGTTTGGGCGCTCAAAACATTACGTAAATTATAGTGGTTTTATACGCGTAACGAATACTAATCCACAGATTGCGGTAGTAGGGATGACGGAAGACGACCTCAACAAACGTGCTAGAAAGTATAATAGCGTGGTTATTCCCCTCTCCGAGGTGATGGCGTCTAAGACGCAGGATTTTAGGATGGGCTTTATAAAAATGATTGCGGCAAAAGACGGCAAGATACTAGGTGCTACGGTGATGGCACCGAATGCGACCGAGGTGATACAGGAGATTGCCGTGATGATTAGGCATAGTTTTTCGGTAACGCAGCTCGCTAGTACTCCGCACGTAGCGATGAGCTGGTCTGATTTAGTGAGAATTGCAGCCAAAGAACTAGCAAAATAGTATATGCGCATAAAAAACACCAGGGTGGAGACACAATGGGGGGTCATTATGTCTCCACCCTGGTGGCGGGGGTTAGATTTGAACTAACGACCTTTTGGTTATGAGCCAAACGAGCTACCAGGCTGCTCTACCCCGCGATGTTAAATTGCTCCACGAGCTCGTTTGGCTCATGAGCGGTTACGAGGTAAGAGGAGCTACCAGGCTGCTCTACCCCGCGATATAATACTATTATATCAAACTTTTCCAGAAAAAGCAAGAATTAAAACCCGACTACCGTATCACTACTATTCGGGCAGCTGCTAACTGAGCCGCCAATGTCCGAACTCCAGCAGTTACGAGTAACCCAGAAGTTTTTACTAAGGGTTTCACCTGTGTTGCCGTTTGATTGGATAGCGAATTCTGGGTATGGGAAGTTCGTATCGACAAGCTCGACACGAGTTTCAAGACGGCGGTAGAGGTCATTTGCGCGACCGGTACTGTCAATCTGCGCCTGGACGCCGTCCATCTCGATTGTGCTGTTACAGAGACCGTCCAACGAATGTCCGGTACAAAGTTGCACGGAGAAGTCCGCCTCCTCATCAGCGTAAGGTAATTCTACACGGAGAAGGAAGGTGCTCTCATTACGGCCTTCGTTGCGGAAAGTCTGCGGGAACTGAATGTAAGATTGGCACTTAAAATCATAGGTATTACCACATTGGACACGAATTGGAGAATTATCGTATTTATCGGATGCGTTGAGGACGTCACTAGAAGATATCTTTGTAATTCCAGCTCCACCGGTCGGTTGAAGAATGAGAGAAGAATGATCCGTCCCGGTTTTACTATTGTTGTTCGTGCTCAACTCGCCGATCCTAAATGCAGCGTCGGTTTGGAAGATATCTACAACTACTACTGGTATATAACCAGAGGATGCCGTGGCATAGTCGATAAACTTGTCCGAGGTCTTATTACTCCCACCTGCAGTAGAATACCAGTTGAAAGCAACTCCGGTTATCCTTGAAACGTCCTCGGCGCGGAGTGGGACGAGACGTACTCGATTAGAAGAGGAAACCTGCGAGCGATAATCCACTAATTCCTCGCTCATTTTTACACAAGTATAGGCCTGTTCCATATTTGTAGAGGCTCTACTAGACGACGACTCGCGTACAATTACCTCGCCGTGTTCGTCATTATTACGGCCGAGCATTAATGAAACTAAATCACAGTCGTCTGGAAAATTTTCCATGAGGTAGATGATATGCTCGCAATAATTCGTAGTAGGGTTTTTAGCAGTATATCCCTGGTCGATACACTCATGGTATTTCGTAAGGGCAATTTTTGCATCTTCTATGCCGGCAAGAGCGGAATCATAGGCAGATTTTGATAGATCGTCGTTAGTAGTTTTTGTAGCCTCGGATATCATTATCCTGATAAAACTCATCGTGATCACGCTAAGTAATAATGTTGTAAAAATTACAACATAGAACGAGGCGGCGCCACGTAGAGTGTGTTTATTGTTTTTTGCTAAAAATTGTTTCATCTTATTCCCTCTCCTGTCGCCCGAGTGGCGAAATTAAATTTATTCATTGCACAATAAGCAAAATCTGTATTTAGGAAATCTGGAGTTTCGGTACAGTAGTTGCCGGAAGCCATAATATTCACGCCGCCACGAACGGTCGCGAGGATAAAGGTGCCGGAATAGAAAGCGTGGCCAGTGGTAGCATGATAACTACTGATTGGGCTAAACATATTAAAATCGTAGAAGGCGAGGTTATCTTCGGAAGGACCAAGAAGCTCGGAAACTTCGGCATTAACATTGCTGACTGTGTAGTCCTTACCTGGTGTAATATAGCTATTAGCATTGTTGATAGCGGATTTACAGACTTCGCGGGAGGTGTCATGGACACGTAGGAGATGGAAATCTCTAATCTCACGTCTATTATCCCCGGAACCGAGAGTTAAGACCGCACGCTCACCACTTAGAGAGCTGCCGTTTGGCCGAGTATACACGGTATCATCGAGGACGTAACCGCTATTCCAGAGGTAAGAATAATGTCCGGTACAGAACGCGCCGCCGCTAGGTACGGATGGGAGGTTAGTGTTCCCCTTAACAATGCGAGCGCTAGTTGTACGCTTTTGGAAGATAAGCTTAAACCCATTGTCGCCACTACTAATACAGCTATTTTGGAGACCACCAGAGAGATAGGTATAACAAAGCGAATTGCCAGATAGCGGAACAATCGGAGAACCGGCGATGTCGCGAGTAATGTCGTCAATAAGGTCCTCGCCAACGATATTTACGGCCTTTAGGGATAGGCCTTTTTGGTAAATTGAAATGATGTGATTAGTAAGTAAAGCGATAGTAGTGAGTAATACGCCGATGAAAGCACAGGCGAGGGTCAGCTCTACGATAGTAAATCCGCGTTCAGTCCTAGGGCTACTCATCTCGTGACCTCCAGCATTTCTGGATTATATAGACGGATGATTGTGCCGATGGTAGTCGGCAAATCTCGGCCAGGGGCGTACCAACATGTATAGATATGAAAATCAAAGAATTCTGGTTGGTCGCTAAGAGCGGAACTATAGGACGTGGCACGACTTTGGCTCTCTATTGGAATTACCCAAATCCCCTCTGCAGTTTTAAAATTAGTATATGTTTCAGTAAGAGAGGTGTCAGAATCATTACTCCCGCCAAAGATGATACGCGGATAGAGGGATGTCATCTTGAAACGACTTTGGTCTGCGCCGATAAGTGTGTTTGAAGGGTTATTCGGGTCAATGTTTCTAGTATTGACGACGAAAGCCTTCCTGTGGAAAATGCTTTCCGTATTAGATGGAGAGGTGTAGCGTTGTTCGCAAGTCCGCACGGACAGTTCCTGTACTGCGTTAGAATCGTACGCGTTAATATAACTCTTTAGGTTCCGCCATAGGTTAAGATAGGTTTGATTTGCCGTCGGAAATTCGCGCTCGGAGAGGAAAGAGTTATGGATATAGCGGATACCTTCGGCCTGGGCATCAATTTCATTTCTCGCCATGGAAAGCTCAAGTGTGGCCTCGGCGGTAGATACGCCGGAATTCATGACGATTAGAGATAAAACGGACACTAACGCAAATACAGCAATAGCAAACATTACTTCAATCATCGTATCGCCACGTTTTATAGACATTTGTTGCCCCCTGGGTCATTCACACTACTCGGGACATCTAGCTGTACTAACTCAACGGCAGAGGAATCGCTACCAAAGTCTCCGTCGCTAGGATTAAGATTGATACGAACATTACGGCGAAGTCCACTATAGGCGAAGATGTCGTCGGAATTTACACAGAAGTTCACTTCTTCTGCCCTAAAACGGTATCTTTGTGCATTGTTATTAGTAAGGTATTCAGCCAGGTCGGCATGGCCGGTCCTTGCGGCGCCGAGTGCGGCGCTACAACTTGCGTAGATGCTCCTAGAGGAGACGACATCGGTTATGCGGTCATTTGTGCCGTCGTTAAGGTCTAGCATGTAGGTATGGATGGTTCCGTCTATAGGGGAACGGACTATGAGTAGCGCACCGGAAAAATAATTATAATTTCTAGCAATGATCTCTATACGGCTACTCCAACTCGGGAGATAGAAACTAGTGTTCCCGGCGTAGTTTAGTATATAACTACCATTCACATTATCACAGGATAGATATTCGGCATGAACAGCACGGAGGGCGTCAATAGTATCTCCGATATTAGCAACGAGGGGGTGTTTATTATCTACGATGTCTCCGATGATATCATATACCATAATTTCATCAGTGTTGTTAGAATTATTGCTAGGTCTTTGATTAAAGATGGCTATTTTACCATAGACGGCACAGTTTGAACGTCCGTTACCATTAGCGGTATCGTTATTAGTACTGAATGATTGGTTAGTAGCGCCACTAGAGATAGTGCATCCGATATGATAATCGTTTGGATCGTGATAGTTTTGAACATTCTCAACTTGAGAATAAAGGTTTTTTAGAAATTCAACATAGTCATTTACTGCGTTACTATATCTCTGACGAGAAACATTTAAGCTAGCAGTAGCGGCGATGCCCACGAAAAGGAAGGCAGAGACTGCGACAAACAATGTAACCTCGATAACCGTAAAACCTTTACGCACTGCTAGTACCTCGGCGCAAGTTCGCGCATGTAAACTACGGTGGCCTGGGTGAGACGGTTCGCCTGATTATGCGCCCAGAAGTAAGCATCTGGACGGAGATTAAAGATTTCGGCAGGAGTTTCGGAACCATAGGCGGTATTATTAGTGAAGATGCTAGTGCTTCTGTTTCGCGAGGAAAGATCGGTAGAATTGAACGCAGAGCCAATAGCATTGCGACCAGGATAGGCCCCACCGGTACGGTTAAGCGTAATGGTTTGAGCAAAGACTGGACCGTTAAAGATGATTGGATTATTACATGTGTCTGCGCTTGCGTGACCATCTTCGCAGGTATTGAGATTATTATTGGCAAAAATCCAGGCGTCAATCTGCGTAACGTTAGGGCTAATCACGACATTGTCGGCTATGAGAATCATTTGCGCTAGACTAGTGATGTTATAGTGCAACTGATTATTACGGTCGCCGATGATAAATGCGCTGTTATTTTGAGGGCAGGTGCCGCCGCCGGAACATATATTTTCGGTAATGTAGAGCGTGCCGTCAACTTTTACTACGCTAGTACCGGTATTTTGAGAAAGTAGATCGTGGAGGTTAATACTGTTTCTCGAATGGAAGTACTTCGCACCACCGGAAAGTTCCTGCGAGAAAGTTTGCGCGCTAGTCGTATTCGGGATGGAATAGCGAGATAGAATTCTATCGAGGAGGGATTGCGTTGAGGCCTGAATGTTCCCGGAATAGCCGGCGGATGAGCTATAATTGCTACAGTTGTTATTAGCGATGGTCATTTTATCTAGGTTACCACAATAATTGATATTATAGCTAGTGCCGCCACCGTTGCTAGGATCGTAACCGTAGCCGGCACCGGAAGCGAAACCGCGTACTGAACCGCCGGCGACGGCGAGGGTGTCCACCCAAGAACCGTATAGGTTGTTAATGTAGTTGCCGGAGGCGTCGAACTTTTTATTGGAGATAGTGGAGCCAATGCTACCTTGTGTATAGACTCCGCCCCAAACCTGGAAGTTTGGCTTCTTGGCGATAGTGCGGCAGGAGACGTTTGAGACGCGCCAGTTCGGGTTAGTGTCGCCCATAGACAAACTGTTTGCACCGTCGCTTTCGGAAAGTCCCTGGTCCGGCTTGCCGTGCGAGTCGGAGTGAGAAATGCCGACGGCAACGCAGTATTTATAGCCGACCTCTACGTCTGGGACGCGACGGGTGATTTCGTTGCTGTAGGCTTTTTTACTACCTTTAAGCTTACCGTTCTCGTTATACGGACCACCGTCATAATCGATTGGAACGCAGTATTCGGAATTGACGAAGTCACAGAGGTTGCCGATACCGGCATTGTTGCTACCGCTGACGAAGCTGCTGTCGGCGTCCGGTTTAATAAGGAACTCGGCGACTTCGATTTCTGTATCGTCTGGGGTGATAGTCATATAGTCCTCCGAGGAGACTAGCGGGTTGCTACGGGCGTGAATTTTAACTTTAAAACTAGAGGTAACTTCTTCGCCACCGAAGAGGACGTCGCCACCAGTTAGAATACTAGATTCGGCGGAAGTGTTAAAGTTGTATGGGACTTTAACGGTAGCAGTGTTGCTGACATCTTTCTCTTCGTCCTCGTAAGGATAGGCGACGACGCCGGAATCTTCTAGAGAGTATTCGGGATCCGGACATATCTCCTCTTCATCTTCTCCTTCGCCTTCGGTGTAGCAATTACATTCTCCGGATTTCTTACATTCATACTTCTTATAACGACCGAATTCGAAGTTTCCGATGCTGCCGCCTTTAGGGTAGCTATCAACGGAATCGGTTTCGAGTTCGGCGGTGTCCTCGTCACAACCGCAAGAGCCCTCTGTATGGTATTTTTCATTAATCCAAGCTCGGACTTCGTTATACTCCATTGTTTGAGAGAATTCTTTGCCGACATCAGAATCGGTAACTTCACAACGTTCGTCGCCGAAACCTGGGATTTGATAGGAATATTTCTTTAGACTACCGATGCCGTAGTCGCTACAGTTAAATGCACCTTTAGATTTTAAGTTTGGCGAGAAGATGGCAATACCATAATCACTAACCCAGTCCGCCTGTTTGCCGGCCTTTATTTTCGGGTCGCGTGCAACGCCTTTCTTAATAGTGGTTCCTTCGTTTAGAATATTGAACAGATAGTCATCATCGGGGCTAGCCGTAATTTCAAATTCGTTCGCAGTAATTTTTCCGGCTTGACGGTTCGTCCCACTAGGATCGACGGTGACTTTTTGTGCGCCAAAACAAAGTGCGTGGCGGAATTGGACTTCGTCGCTAGGCTTTGCATAGACCAATTTTTTCCACTCGTTGTCGTTTGTGCTAGTCAAGGAGGCGCCTGGTGTCTGAGAATAATTTACAACTTTACTGTGCCCCTCGGTGTCTCCGTAGTTTTCATCTATATCCACGTCCGGGAAGAAGGTGCTACAGACGTCAATCTCCTCTGGAGCATCATCTTTCGAGACGACTACGCAGGCCTTTGACTTACGAGAATCGCCTTCAGCTTTAGTAACTTTATTTCCGGAAACTTCGAAATCTTGTTTATTATAAGTGATAGTCTGGCAGACGGTAACGGAGCCGCTATTTGGGACATTGACGGTTGCGGTGTTTTTATTAACTTCGATGACTTGATACCCCTCTGCGCCACCACTACCGGACTTCCAGGAGCCGCCTTGAGTGTTAGCGGTACCGGAACCGACTTGTTTGCTAGAACCCTGCGTTACTTTCCAAGAGGTTTCGACCTTGACATCTTTATAGTCGTCGCGGTCCATCATGGCAAGCTCATGGTGGAAAGTTACCTGTACGCTAGATTTGTCTTTATCGACGGTGACGTTTAGACTAGATGTACCGTCGAGGACGCCTTCGGATTTTTTGTCTTCGGCTTTGGCGTAGGATTGGGAGTGCCAGCCGGATTCGCCGCCACCACTAGGGTTATCAGTCATACAGAACCATGTAGTATTTTTATACCACTCTGGATTTCCTTCTGGATCAAGGCCATCTTGTTTCATAATTTCTTTACGTTTGTCTGGTAGTTTTCTATAGAACTCTCTAAAGTCATTCAGTAACCCACTTACTTCACCCTCATCAACATACGTTTCGCCAGATAAGCCGTCTATATTAGCAATCGGTTCACTACCAATCTCATTGGAAGAACGATAGACATAATTTCCGTTGTACATCTTTAAATCCCCAAACTTCACGGCGCTAATCTGCTCTCCTGTAAATCCGCTAGGTCTTTCTCCTAGTGCACCTAGAAAATAAAGGTCAGTCGCGCCAACGCGGGCGCAGTGGCCTATGCGCACGTCAGAATAGCTACCACCATTAGCTAAAGGCTTTGGCATTCTGATTTTATTTCCTTCTCCTCCAGCCTCAGTCGCTCCATAAATATCTAGATTGACGAGGTAGTGAGCTAAAGAAGCCCCACGGTTCGCCCCATAACAATATCCCGTAGTACATGGTGTACCAGATCCGCCGGTGCTACTACCACCACCACCTTCCGACGGCGGGTCAGCAAATACCTGTGCTGACAGACAGGTGGTAACTATAACAGCTAAAATAAAAGATATAATTATATTTTTTTTAATCATAAGAAACCTCCACTCCTTGATGATCTTCTTCCAGATTAAGCCGATAAGTTAGTTCGTCGTTGAGTTCGCTATAATAAAGGTACATACTCTCGTTATTGAGTCTACGGTAACAGTCGGCAGAAACTGCGTAGTATTTACGTCTTATATGATCACTTGGAAAATCATCGGGGTCCATTTCAACTAATAGGCTTTCCGCATAAGTCAAATTGCCGTGCGCAAGGAGAAATTCTATATAGTTCAGTCTTAGGCTGTAAGCAAGCTCCCAGTCTTTAGAGCCCTCTGCCATTTTAATCTTTTCTAGGTAGAGATTCTCTGCGGCTTCGTAGCTATTTTCAGAATCGGATTCAGCAACTTCATTAACTTGGGCGTAAAAATCCTCGCGCCCATCTTTCGTACTGACATCGGTAGTTTCCGCCAAAGATACAGCTTCTTGGAGAGCAGCATCGCTAGGCGCTTGTTTCGGTTGGTTAAGTAAGAAGACTACTAATATGATTGCCGCAATTAATAATATAGCCACTAGAAAACTAAAAACTATAATGATGATTTTCATCCGTTTGTTTTTAATTCTATCGTTTTTTATTGTTTTTACTTTTGTCTTTTGTATTCTTAGATTTTTTATACGGTTTCTCAGGCCTGGCCTTTCGTGCTTTACGCGAGTAAAATAATCTTGACCTTCACCGGCTAGGGTTTTACTGGTGATATCTTGAGAAGAGTAAACAACATCCTCGGGTTTAATACCTTCACCTAAGTCTGGCTTTTGTTGACTATTTTGACCTTCAGGAGAATTATCCATAATACTATTTAATCATAGACGTTTTAAAAAGACAATAGCCCACCCTCTAGACAGGGTGGGCATTAGTTTAATAGCGAGAAAGAGCATCTATTGCATATTGCAAGCCGCGTTTGTTGTCGTTTGTAGAATAACGCTCGACTACATTATTGCCGTCCATAATCCACCAGCATATGTGAGTACCTGAACCGTTTATATATGTACGACAATGAGTAGTTATAAAATTATATCCATCCTTATAAAAAACTGGTTCAAATGCACAATACATAGCACCTGTTACTCCCGCTTCGGTCTTGAAATCTGGAGCCTCTCCAACTTCCCAACCATTATCAATTGCAGCCTTTTTTAATTTTGTATAATCTTGCTTAGCAAGAGCAATCGCCTGTTGTTCTTCAGAGCCACTGCCTTGTGCCGAAACGCCGGCGGGCTTCTTGGTTGTTAAATCGGCCTTCTTGACGTAACCGTTAGTGCCGTCCGGGCAGGTGATTTCGACCCAGCCGTTTTTGGCGCTGCCATAGACAATTACCTTTTTGTTCTTGGACAGGTTTTTCTTGACGACCTTGCTACTCTTAGAACGCTTCTCATATACCTTCATTGCTTTTTTGGTATACATAGGACGTTCAGAGGTAGCGTGCACAGTGAGTGCGGACAAGAAAAGTCCGACGGCCAATATAGTTGCAATAGTTAAAACCATCATAGTGCGTTTGAGTAACCCTTTCATAATTACTCCTCCTTCCTGAAATGTGCCTGAGTTGACTAGTTGCTCAATTGATTGTATTATAGCACTTTAGAAGAAAAATTGCAAGCATAAGGGTTTAGGCGTTTGGTTTTTTGTTGCCTATGAGATAATGGATTTTGTGTTTATGCGGGAAGTTAACATTATCATACTCTCATTTTTTTGTATCTGGGATTATGCAACAAAACCAATTAATTTTGCACTATAAAGCAGCTGTAAAGGCTATACCTACATACTTTACCCCTATAAAAATACATTTACTGTAAAGTTACTATAAAATTTTATAGTAACGTGCTATAATGAATTCATGAAACCAATATCATTAGACAATATTATTTCCCAGCCGATGACAAAGCGCGCTAACTATTTGCTCGACGTATGTCAGGAGAACCAATGGTTTGATCGTAAGAGTATTGGAATAGATATGAATTCAATTGCACGTCCTATTATCGCATTTGCTAATGCGGAGGGCGGAGTTATCGCGTTGGGTGTTAGTAACGGTAAAGTCGAGGGAATTCGCCAACGTCCAGAAATCGAGAATGACCTACCGCAAGCAATTCACGATTTCATTCGTCCACCCATCAATGTTTCAATCGATACTGTAGATATTGTTACCTCGGACGGAAAGCCTGACAAAATAATTGTTTTGACAATTGCTCCATCAGACACAGTGCACGAGGATAATAAAGGAAGGTGCTTCCTTAGAATAGGTGATGAATCTCGTGAACTAAGCCACTCAGAAAGGCTTGAGCTCGAGTATAATAAAGGTGTACGCCAATACGACGGTGAGCTAATCAAGGGTAGTAATGCTAAAGACTTGGACAGGAATCTAGTAAAGGAATATGCGAAGAACGTTGGTTCAAAAAGTAAAAATCCGATCAACGTATTGAAGGCGCGTTTCCTATTAGGCGCACGAAATCAACAAACAAATGCATGCCATCTTCTTTTCTCAAGACATCCTCAAGACATCTTTCCTCAGTCAAGCGTCAGAATCACTCGCTTCCTGTCAGATGAACGTGGCACTGGTGCACACCTAAACATAGACGCAGATAATGATTACCGTTTTGACGGCAACATTCCGACACTTCTCCGAAAAAGTATAAAAACTATTGAGAAGATAATCTACAAGAAAAAGTCACTCGGCCCGAACGGAGAGTTTATATTTCAGGACATCATTCCTCGCGACGTGTGGCTTGAAGGCGTGGTAAACGCTTTTATCCATCGCTCATACAGTTTATCTGGAGATTATATACATATCGAACTATATCCTGCTAGAGTGGAGATAATTAGTCCAGGTGTATTCCCAGGCTTCGCTAAAACCACCGACCTGCTTAAAATAAGCCGTTTTGCTCGGAATCCACGTATTGCAAGAGTTTGCACTGAATTGCACTTTGGGCAGGAGCTTGGCGAGGGTATTAAGCGTATGGTAACAGAAATGCGTAAAATTGGTTACATAGATCCAATCTATACGCAATCAAGTGGCAATGTACAATTGAGACTAGAAGCGGTCCTACGACTAAATGAAATCTTATCAAGCGAATTACCGGATAGATCAGAAGATGTATTAAATATTATTCGGTTAAATCCAAACGGCATTGGCACAGGCGACATCATGACAGCACTAAATATGACTAGACCGACTGCATCACTTAGGCTCCAAAGACTCGAAGAAAAAGGGCTTATCATTAGACATGGCAAAAGTGCCACAGACCCTCGAGCGGTCTGGCTCATCAACGACTAATTATCCCGTCTCACTAAAAACTATAAAGCTACTATAAAATACTTAAGCCTATTTCTACCTCTGTTATTCTAACTTACTATAAAGCCGCTATAAAGACCGTTTATAAGCGCATCCCTAAAAGAAAAGAGGTTATTCTGGCAAATCCGGAATCGATTTCGGATTTGCCATTAATTTTGCAAGTAATAAAAGTTGTGCTAAAATAGAAAAAGCATAAGGAGGTATTATTTATGTGCACTGGAGTGCGTTTTAGCGATGACAAAGGTAATATGTATTTCGGTAGGAACCTAGACTGGTCCGAGGGATACGGGCAGAAGGTCGTTATTACGCCGAAGGGTTATAAATATAACTCCGCTTTTCTCGGTGAAATGGCTCCGAAATATGCGGTAATCGGGATGGGGATTATTCAGGAAAATGTTCCGCTATATTTCGACTGTGGGAATGAGGCTGGTCTAGCGATTGCCGGTCTAAACTTCCCTGGCTATGCGCAATATGAGCCGAATGCGGTGAACGGAAGAACTAACATCTCGGCTTATGAATTTCCACTTTGGGTGGCGATGAACTTTTCCACCGTGGATGAGGTAGAGTCCGCGCTAAAAAATGTGGCGATTGTCGCGAAGCCGATTAACGATAAATATCCGGTATCGCTACTCCACTGGATTATTGGTGATAAGAATAGGAGTATCGTCGTAGAATACACCGAAGCAGGGCTGCAGATTTTCCATAACGATGTAGATGTTTTGACAAATCAGCCTGATTACGGTTGGCATAAGGAGAACTTGCGTAATTATATGAACCTTGCTAGCCCGCAGCCGGAAAAAGTACTATGGCGCAAGGCCGAGATGACTGCTTTTGGCTCTGGTTCGCTAATGCGGGGATTGCCTGGTGATTATTATTCCCCGTCGCGCTTTGTGCGAGTGGCCTACCTGAACACGCATTATCCGGTAAAATCTACCGAGGAAGAAAATGTTTCTAGGTTATTCCACACGCTTACTGGCGTGGCGATGATTGATGGTGGCGCGCAGATGGCGAGTGGCGATTTTGAAAAGACCGTTTATACTGGTGGCTTTTCTAGCGCAACGAATACATACTACTGGAATACCTACGAGGACCCGGCGATTCAGAAAGTAGCGCTTTCCGATTATGATACAAATGGAAGTGAATTAGTTACGGCTTAGAGCGGTCTATGCTGAATATTTTTGGGTTAGAAATTAGCACAAAGAAATTAATTAATTCCGCGCTGTACCTTTTGTTTATCTTTATCATTTACCTGATTATCCGAAGGATACTAAAGATTGCCCTGACACATGCCGGTGGCAAGAGGATAAACGCGGCGCAGAGGCAACGAGTGAAAACCGTTTCGCAGATGTTGAGTAGTTTGTTAAAATATATGATGCTAATTCTAACCCTGCTGGTCATATTGGCAGATTTAGGCGTAAATGTGTCCTCGCTGATTGCCGGTCTAGGAATTCTTACTGCGGTAATGGGCCTCGCTTTTCAAGATATGATAAAGGACTTTATCGCGGGGGTGACGATTCTGGTCGAGGGGCAATTCTGCATAGGTGACGTAGTGGAGATTGACGGATTTACAGGCACAGTGCTAAGCGTGGGGTTAAAAACAACAGAAATAAAAAATTCAAACGGACAGGTGAAAATTATCGCAAACCATAATATAGACGGACTGGTAAATTACAGTAAATTTAATGCGACGGCCGTGGTAGAGGTGCGAACGGCCTACGATACCGATGAAAGTAAGGTTGTTACGGCGCTAGGCGAGGTGAGAAAACGTGTAGCTAGGCGAATGCACCTTGCCATAAGTGAAATAACCTTTACCCCAGCGGCAGACGATTTAGACGCAGAGGGCGTGTCGTACCAGATGTACTGCCCCTGCAAGGCAGAGAACTGTCCCATCGTGCAGGGTATGATACGTGAGGAAATACTGAAAGAGTTTAAGGCGCAGAAGATTACGATCCCTTATCATGAGGTTAATGTGAAAAATCGTCGCTAGGGCTTAATCGCTGCGGCCGTTAGACACCGAAGAGGAAGGAGAGCCATTGGCGGAAGTTCGATGGTTCGCTGTAGGTGATGGTTGTATCGGATTCTTTGTGTTTAGATCTTGCGGCATCGGAGTTTTTTGGAAGATAAACTAGCGATTCCCCCGGGAGAATTTTATTACTCTTGCCGCGGGCGGCGAGTTCTTGATATTCTTCCGAAGCATAATACTGATTTTCGAGAGCTAGGGTTTCGACCTCCAGTTCGAGGAGCTTCGCTTCGCGCTGCTTAGAGATAAGATTTTGTTCTAGTTGCCAGTTTCGGCTAAGCGAGGTAATCGCGCGGTAGGTCCAGAATAGGCAGGTCGCGACGAAAAGTAGGACTAGGACTTGGCTTAGGCTAAGTCCATGCGTGAGTTTGTATTTTATCCTACGGATTTTTGTTTTTAGGTTGTTCATTAGTACTATTATTGTAGCATAAAAGCGAGTTTTATGGTAGAATATGAATAGTGTGGGGGCGTAGCTCAGTGGTTAGAGCAGTCGGCTCATAACCGATTGGTCGCTGGTTCGAACCCAGCCGCCCCCACCAGATTTTAAGAAACTCGGCATTTTGGCCGATTTTTTTAGTAGTAAACGTCTTTAAGTACCTTACGAATTCTAGGGTGCTATATTGTGCCGTTTTTGCACGAAAAATGGGGTAAAAAATGCTGTTTTACCCTTATAAATTTGGCTGTT